>NZ_CAJMZF010000035.1:0-89903 GCF_905220245.1 Paraburkholderia sp. J63
CACTTGATCGTGTGCGGCGCATAAGCCAGCACGAGCAGCGCGCGCGGTAACGCAGCGAGGCGGTCAAGCTGGCGGCGGATGCGCGCGGCCTGCGCGGTGGCGTCGTCGCCCGTCAGGGTGGATTCGGGCGGCACGCCCTGGTGCAGCACGGCGAGCGATGACTGTCCGCCGCGCTCGAAGGCATGGCGCAACGCATCGCGCAGCGCTGCCGCGTGACTGGTGTACAGGTCGCGCATGGTGAGCCTTTGCGGGAGATTGATGCAGTGCAGAAATGCAAAAAACCCGCATTGCGCGAGCTTCAGAAAATTCGGGGACAACTTCGGACCGTCCGAATAATTCGCGATTCTCCGCACATTTTACGGAATGTCAAACAGCGAAGAACTTATTCATCGCGCATTGACTGAGACTTTTTTTCAGATCTGTCCGATTTCTATTTCGGGGAATGCAGAGAAGGATCGGAGGGGTTCCAGGGTGGCACTTCACCCGTCTTGTCGCCGGTCGCCATACCGGACCGGTTATTTTCACCCAGCCACGGAGAAATGAGAATGTCGGATCAGCAGGAACGCAAAGGAACGCATTACCGCTTCGCAACGACTGCCGCACTCACGGAGCGCGGCGGCCGGGTTAGCACCGCATCGGAATTCAGATTGTGCGGCCTGGGTATAGCCCGCGTTGGTGACGTTGTGACGTACCCCGATGGAAGCGAAGCGGTCATCGTGGACGGCGCGGGTTACGCCGCCACGATCGACAACCGGGCCGCCGCGCTGGTCGGTTCGCACCTGAGCAACGGCGACCGGATCATCGAAACGCCGTGGGGAAAACTTGCGAAAGGGCTATTCATTGAAGAAGGAACAGACGTTCCCGGCCTGTTCGACGCAAACTGGACGCCCCCGCCTCGCGAGCCGCTCGCGCGCTTCGCCATCTCCGGCGCAACGACTGCACGCGGCGGCATGGTGCGCGAGGTAACAGGCGAATGGGAAGTTGAGGGAACGCACCGCAAGGCCGCCGCTATTGGCGATTTTGTCGAATACGCAGACGGAACCCGCGCGCATCATTACGGGCATCGGCATGGTGGGCAATGAACGGCTTCGCTATGCGGTCGTTGGCAGTCTGCTAGATAACGGCAACATGATTACGGACAGCCCGCATCGCGAGCCGCAGACGTCCACCGTCTTTGTTCCCATTGACGAGCATGGCGTCGCGCTGACGCGTCAGTAACGCGGTAATCGTGAGGCGTCGAACCGCAGTAGTTCGCGCCTCACCGGACGGCGGCGCATAGCCCGTCACCGTTTATCTCGGACACAGGGAAAACGAATGCGAATTCCGGTAGTCAGATTCGGCGACCCGACCACCACAGGCGGGAAAGTGCATGCAACGCACAACAACATGAGAGACAACGGAAAGGCGATTGCGCTGCACGGAGAGCATGCAACGTGCGGTAACTGCAAAGGCACCTGGCCCATTGTCGGCACCGCATACAGAATGCGAAATGACGGGCGGCGGGTCGTACTTCACGGCGACAAGGTTTTATGCCCCTGCGGCAAGAATCGTGTTATCTCCCTGTCGAAAAGCTGCTTTTATCATCGCTTCCCCGGCGAAGAAGAACGCGTGGCTATCGCTGGTTCGCCCGCGAGCGTTGCCGCGGAATCGGGCCAATATGACGAGCAATTTACCCTTCACGATGCACGCGGCCGTGTCCTGCGAGATACGTACTACACGCTTCGCTTGCGGTCTGGTTCACTTGTCCACGGCGTAACCGATCAGATGAGTCGCACCGAGCGATATGCAACCGAAGGCGCGCAGCGCGTGGGGATGTATCTTGGGCACAGGGAGACATAAATGGCTGGCATTTTCTATGCAGTAGTACAGGGTGATCCACTTACGAGCGGCGAAGGAAGCTCCGTTTATTCCACAAAGAAACACGTAGGAACTATTGCCGATAAATCCGGGCGCCTCCGTCCCATGATTTTTATCGGGGATGAGGGATATTGCCCGAAATGCAAGACTATGGGGACCATTACCTATGGCGCCGGCATGAGTAGCCGGAGGCGCATGGTGGACCTGGTGAACGGTGGACGGCTTCAGGCTGTAGGCGGGGAATCGTCCTGTGCAAATGCGCCGACCCTCCCCGAATCATTGCGGTGTACGGGCGCAAATGGATGATTCACGATCAAGGCGACGAAAAGGCCGTATCTGTTACCAAAGCGCCCGCGCAAAACCTCGCCTACGACCAACAGTTTACGCTAGCCGATGCCACAGGCAAATCGCTTGCGAATACCTGGTACACCGTGCGTATGCCGTCCGGCCAATTGCGCCACGGCGTTACCGATTCGGCTGGCAGGACTGCGCGATACAGGACAGACAGCGCGCAACGCATCGCACTCTATCTCGGACACAGGGAGTTATGACATGATGCGTCGAATTGCTGTCGTAGGGGATAAGCTCGAACACGGTGGCGAAATCCTTCCATATGACGGACCTGAATTTACCTGGGAAGGCCACCAATCCGCACGGGTCGGCGGCGCGGCGTTCTGCGAACAATGCAAGAGTACGGGCATTATTGCCAAGACTGGCGGCCCATACCGCCTCACCTTCGATATGGGCGAAGTCGCGATGGACGACGATATTGTGTTGTGCGGCTGCGCGAACCCACCCCGCATTAAGGCGAAGCTTTCGGGTGAATCATGGTGTACCGATCAAGCCGAACACCACCATGCTATCGCGCAAGCATCGGCTTTGCTCGCTGCTGATGCTAGCAAGGCGTCGCGCCATGATGAACAGTTTACTCTGCGAGATGCGAACGGGCGTTCGCTCGCCGCTACCTATTACACGATCCGCTTTCCGTCCGGTTCAGTCGCGCATGGAGTGACGGACGCCTTGGGTCGCACGATGCGCTACAAAACAAACGGAGAGCAACGCATCATGCTCTATCTCGGTCATAGGGAGGCGTAATTGACGGTCTATTACGCAATTGTCGACGGTGATCCAATCTCTAGCGGCGGCTATGTTGTCGCCAATGGCACAGACGACACCATAGAAGGCCCGGACGGCAAGATGCGCGGTGTTGCGTACATTGGCAATCAGGTTTGGTGCAATGCCTGTAAAACCTGGGGCACAATCGTTGAGCGTTCGCGCGTTCCTCGATACTTGAGAACAGATCATTATTTGCACGGCAAACAGGCCGTTAGCGATGATGGTGTTGCGTGCAAATGTACAGTCATGCCGCGCCTTATTCCCCGATATGGAATGAGAGAGTCGTTTCACGACACTGCGCCTTCCGCTCACTCTACGTTCGCTCGACAACTTCCCCCGTCTTCGTCCGCTCACGTTATTTACGACGAACAGGTCACGCTTACGGACTGTCGAGGCAATGCGCTCGCGGACACGTATTACACGGTACGCACGCCGGATGGTGGACTCATTCACGGCACTACGGACAGCATGGGCTGCACCGCGAGGCACGTAACGGACGGCGCGCAAAAAATCGCAGTCTATCTTGGACACAGGGAGTAAGCATGTTTGACCGACTGGCAACTGACAGCGACCGCACATCAACGGGCGGCGAAGTCATCGGCCGAAGCGGCATGTATGACGAGCGCGGCAAGATGTACGCCCGAAAGGGAAACAAGGCGACGTGTGGAAAATGCAAGGGTGTATGGGAAATTTGCGGGACCGCTGATGATTGGCTCGATGATGGTTATCCAATGGTCAAAGACGGCGATCACGTTCTATGCCCCTGTGGCGAAAATTTCGTCTTCGCTTGGGGCGGCTCGAACGCTCTTTTCACTGAAAGCGTGGGCGAAACGCAAACTACAGCGCCCGCACCAACGCGCCGCGTTGCAACCTACGACGAGCAATTCACGCTCACTGATGCAAAGGGAACGCCCCTCACGGATACCTACTACACGGCCCGCATGCCTTCGGGCGAGTTGCGGCATGGCGCAACGGATTCACAGGGGCACGCGGAGCGATATGCAACAGAGGGCGCTCGATCAATCCGGATTTATCTTGGTCACAGAGAGGATGCATAATGCCTGATGCACTCGGAAGCGCAGTAACGAATACAGACCCGAATTCATGCGTCAATCTGCAATCTGGGCGGCTTTGCAAACCGTGGACACTTTCACCGCGAGGCATAACTTTCATGGCTGTCCTTGAAAGTGGAATTCTAAACGGAACGTATCGTCACGTTGTACACCACCATATAACCAACCTTCCGGTTGTTGACGGCTTTATCTTGCAAGTGTACGACGATGGAACTGGCATTCCAACAGTAGGACTGGGGCATCGTGTCTACCCGCAAGACCATCTTCACATAGGGGACGTTATCACGCTCGATCGCGCGAAGGAGTTCTTTCGGCTCAATCGGGAACCCGCTGAAATGGCAATCAATCGGGACGTTCACGTACCACTGCATCAATACGAATATGATGCACTTGTGTCCGTCATTTTCAACACTGGCCCCAATCGCCGACCGCGTGACCCGTGGCCGAGTACCCGGTCGCAATACTTGGCCGATTTTTTGAATCATGGCGAGTATGGTCGAATGCATGATGTGATTCGCGGATTCATTGCCAATATCGTCGCAGGCCGCCGCCAGCGCGAGGCACGTCTGTTCGATACGGGGGTCTATGATGCGACTCACTAAATTTGTGCATGCATGTATGTTCGGTGCTTCCTACTACGTGATTGGCGTTTCCATTGCAAATTCGGCGTCAATCTTTGGAACCACCTTCGATTACAGAAAAGCGGAACCAGCAATCAACCAGTTCCCGGGAATGACTCCCCAGAAAATTGCCGAGCATTGTAAAAGTCAGAATCTGGGAATGATGGAACTGGCCACATGCGCCCAGTTCAATTTCGAGTCAGCCAAGACGACGCTCGCTAGGGCCGTCGAATCTACCGAAAGCGAACTGGCGAAAAACGACGTCGAGCTTCGAAAGAACCATAACCCGATTGCTTTACCGTACTTCAAACAGGCGCAAGTCCACTGGCAAAGCTACAGAGATAACCAGTGTTACGCGAACGTGTACGAAATCGGGGAAGCGTCGATACGTTTTGTTGACTTCTGGTCGTGCATGGAAGCCATTACGAAAGCGAGAATTCTTGAGCTAACCAAGCCTGACATAATTCAATAGTTATTTTCAGCCCCGCTTCTGCGGGGTTTTCTTATTCAAGCGTCAGCCGCACCTGTTCCTGCGCTTCGCTGGCGTGATCGAACAGCAGGCCTTGCCCGTAGGCATTCCCGTTGCGGGACGGGGCTGCTGTTGCCTTCCTGGCGCGCGCTTGCATGGTGTTCTGCCTTCGGTGGCTTCGAAAGCTAAATTATATAGACGCACAGCGTCCTTCGACGCCGCATAATGCGCGAGCCCCGGATACGCGACGCGCGGCCCCGTGACCGACGACGTCACGAGCACGCGCCCGCCGCCCTGGCGCACGAACGCGGGCATGGCCGCCTGCGCGAGCCAGAAGCACGCGCTTAAATTGACCGCGAGCGTGCGCTCCAGCACGGCGGGCGTGATGGCGTCGAACCGCATGAGCGGAAAATACGCGGCGTTGTGCACGAGCACGTCGAGCCGGCCAAAGTCGGACTCGACGCGCTCGACCAGGTCCACGGCGGCCGCGCGACTGGCGAGATCGACATCGTAGGCGCGCAGCGCCTGGTTGGCTTGCGCCGTTTGTGTGGGCCATGACGCAAGCCAGTCGCGCGCGACATCGGCATGCAGATCGGCGAGCGCCACGTTCGCACCATGCCGCGCGAACGCCTCGACGATGCCGCGCCCGATGCCTTGCGCCCCGCCCGTCACGAGCACGGTCCGGCCTTCGAAATGGCGCGAGAAAAAAGTCTCGGCGCTCATGACGGATACCGCGTCACATTGAGCACCTGCGCGTGCGCGCCGACCGGGAAGTTCGACAACGCATCGAAACGGCTGCCCTGGTAGCCGAAGATCTTGCCGTCGGTCTTCATGCGATCGAGGTCGATCATCACCACGCCGAGCGTCGGCACGATCTTCTCGCGCCACACGAACAGATAGAGGTTCGCGTCGATGCCGATCATGTGGCAGCGGTCCACGTCGGCCAGTCCCGCCTCCACGCCAGAGAGACATTGCCACGCGTAGAAATGGTCGTTGAGATAGATGTGCTCGTAGCGCTCGGTCGCGCTATAGGTGTAGAGGTTGCGCATGCCGATCAGTTCGCGGGTCGGGGCATGGAGCGGGGCTTGTGGTGCCGCTTGCAACGGCGCTTGCGTGCCGCCCTCCGCGGCGAGGCGGCCATGGCGCAACCGCACCTGCACGCCCGTGAGTTCCATGCCGCGTTCGACGCGCGTGAACGCATCGATATGCGTTTGCGCCTCGCTCGGCAGCGCGCCGACCACGGCCGTGCACAATTGCCTGCGCAGATCGAGCACGTAGCTCGTTGCACAAGGGAGCGGCTGGCCTGCGTCGTCGACAAACGATTCGTCGGCGCCGATGTAGTCGACGAAATAGATGCCGTCACGCACCGACGTGACACGGCACGTGTGCCGTTCGCGCGGATGAACCGGCTTTGCGCCACCCGCCTGCGCGCGCTCGACTTCGACGCTCTGCGGGCCCGCGAAATGCAGCGTATCGACGCTGCCGTCCGCGTAGTTCAGAACGAACTGGCGGCCTTCGAGGTCGCTCACGGGTTGAAGGATGTGGCTGTCCGGCGCGAAGCCTTCGGCGAGCGCGCCGACCTGGATGAATACCGGTTCAGACATGATGGAATGGACTCCTGATGGATGGTTGGGTGGAGGAAATGCGCCGCACGGTTCGCCCGTGGCGAAGGTGGCGTGCCCCCCACTCTACGAAGTTGACCTCGCGCGCGGCATCGACCATAAGGATGACAAGCGGGATGACAACAGGCGTGCCGCGCGCCATTGCCCTCAGTAGTCGAACGCCTGCACCATCTCGTCGATCAGTTGCCGCTGGAACGCCTGAAAACGCGCGCCCGGCTGCTGCGCGATCGCGAGTTCGAGCATCGGGTCCTCGACTTCCGTGCGCACGCCGGCGAGCGTCTCGACGATCGCGTGGCCGCAGAACGGCACATAAGCCTCCGAATAGCCGCCCTCGTGCACGATCACGAGACGCCCGTCGCAATGACGCGTGGCGGCGTCGCGCACGAGCTCGGTCATCGCGCGGTAGCTCTCGCTATGCAGCAGCATGCGCGCGAGCGGATCGACGGCACTCGCGTCGAGCCCGCTCGCGACGACAATCAACTCGGGCCTGAAGCGCGCCAGCGCAGGCAGCACGATGCGCTCGAACGCGTACAGATACGCGTCGTGGCCGCCGCCGGGCTGCAGCGGAATATTGACGTTCGCGCCCATGCCGGGCCCGGCGCCGCGCTCGTCGCCGCCGCTATAGCCGGGCGGAAAACAGTTTTCCTGATGCAGCGAAATCGTCAGCGTATTGGGGTCGTCGTAATAGATCGACTGCGTGCCGTTGCCGTGGTGCACGTCCCAGTCGATCACGGCGACGCGCCCGATACCGTGCTTCGCGCGCGCCGCCTCGATCGCAATGGGAATGTTGGCGAGCAGGCAAAAACCCATCGGCTTGTCGCGCAGGCAGTGATGGCCCGGCGGCCGCGACAGCGAAAACGCGTTGGTGGCCGCGCCGCTGAGCACCGCATCGACGCCGGCGATCGCGAGGCCCGCCGAAAGCGCCGCGATCTCGTAGCTGCCCTTGCCGAACGGCGCGAGCTCGCCGAGATCGCCGCCGTTCGCGTCGCTGAGCGCCTTGAAGCGCGCGAGATAATCACGCGGATGGATGCGCAGCAGGTCGTCTTCGGTCGCCGCGGGCGCGCCGCGCAGATCGAGCGATGCCGCCAGCCCCGATGCCTGGATCAGCGCCAGCAGACGCCGCTTCGATTCCGGCGACTCCGCATAGCCGCTCGCCGAAGGCGGCTGGACCCAGCCGCCCACCGGGAAAAACAGCGCATGCGTGCCGCCCGTGTGCCAGAAAGTCCGTTCGTCGGTCAGGAATGCTGTCTTGCTCATAGAGTTCTCTTGCTGGTTGGTTCATGGTGAATTAGGGGTTGCAGCCGCTCGCAGGGCGGTCTGCGCCCGGGGCACGAATCAGCGGCGCTCCACGCGCAGCAGGCACAGGCCGGAAAGCACGCTGATCGCCGCCGCGCCCGCAAAGAGCGCCGCGATCGATGCGCCCGCATCGAGCAGCACGCCCGCGATCAGCGGACCCGCCGCGAGCCCTGCGCCGATCACGAAGTTCAGCGAGGCGATCAGCCGTCCGCCCCGGTCGTGCTTCGCGGCCGCGGCGAGAATGAATGGCAGTACGAACGTCCACGCGAACTTGAACGCGAAGACGGCCGCGCAATAGCCGGCCGTGCCCGGCCGCGATGCGAGGCCCGCCAGCGCGAACGCGAGAATGGCGTAGCCGCAGACCAGCATCGCGAGCCGCGGCACGCGTCCGCCTATCGTCGATGCGCAGGCCGCGCCCACGATGCCCATCACGCTCGCGATCGCGAGCACTTCACCGGTGCGCGCCGCGTCGAAGCCCGCGAGCGCGGCGGCCTTGCTCGCGAAGGTCCAGACGCCGCCGATCGCCACGTAGAACACGAACACGCCGGCGATCACCCATGCCGCGTTTATTGCCGCGTTTATTGCCGCGTTTGCTGCCACATCCGTTGCCATATTTGCCGCCACGCCCGTGGTGTTCGCGCGTTGCCCGCCGGCCTGGCCCGAAGACGACCTGGCCACGCGCCCAAGCGCCGGATCGAAGCCGCGCGTGAGCGGTGCCGCGCACAGCCCGAGCACGCCCAGCACGACATAGAGCGCGCGCAGGCCGAAGTCCGCGAACAGCATCGGCAGCAGGAACAGCCCCACCGCGCCCGCCACGAGCTGGCCCACCACCCAGAGGCCGTAGACGCGGTCGCGGTTCGCACTCGTCGCCGCGCTCGTCATGCACAGCACCATGAGCGTGCCGCCGCCGAGCGCCGTGATCGCGCGCAGCGCCAGGAGGCCCGCGAAGCCCGGCATCAGCAACGCGGTCGCGAAGTTGCCGGCGCAGAACACGGCCGTGGCGACGACCGCCACGCGGCGCGCATCCACGCGCCCGAGCCAGAGCAGCGACGGCAGCGTCGCGCAACTGAAGGCGCCCAGCTCGACGAAGAAGTACGTGCCGATCTGCGAAGCGGAGAGGCCCGCCTGCACGCCGAGCTGCGCCGCCACGGCGGGCGCGACCAGCAGCAAGAGCGGCGTGATGGCCGCGAACACGACGAGCGAGAGCAGCGTCGACGCCGCGAAGTCGCGCGGCGCGGCATTGGCCGAACCAAAGGAAGAAGCGGACGAAGATGACGAAGCGGGATTTTTCATGACGATGAATTTCCGGGTTGAGTGCCGCGATGCATCAGAACGATCAGAACGTATGGGACAGCCCGGTCATCGCGCCGAACTGCGAGACGCCGGCGATGGGCAGCGAGTCATACTCGTAGACGGGCTGCGAACTCCCGCTCGTGTTGTGCGAATAGCCGAGATTCAGATAGGCGAAGGTGCGTTTGGAGAGTGCGTAGGTGGCGCTCGCGACGTAGAGCGTGGGATGGCCGACGCTCGGCGTATTCGAGAACGTGTGATAGATGCCGGCCGCGAAGCTGAGCACCGTATCGGGCCGGTAACGCGCGCCGCCCCATGCGACGGTCTTCGCGGGGGCGAGCGAGCCCGTCTGACGCTCCACGCCGCCGTAGAGCGAGAGCTTGCTGAGGTCCCAGTGCGCGGCCAGCGCGCCGATCGTGCTTTGCTGCGCCGAGGTGTCTTCGGTAGCGGAGACCGTGCCGTACGATTGATGGATCACGGCACTCACGCCGAAGCCGTTGCCCGCGTATTGCGCGCCCGCTTCGAGCACGCGCCCCGAGCGCGAGTTGCCGGGCACGCCGCCCGTCGCGGCGAGCGCTTCGCCGCTGAAGCCCGCGAGGTCGGCGGTCTGATACTTCACGGCGTTGTCGACGAAAATGGAATCGAGTGGCACGAGCTCGCCCTGCCCGCTATACGCCGCGTAGTAGAGCGGATCGTAGAACAGCGTGCGATCGAACAGCACGCTGAACTGCCGCCCGAACGTGACCGTGCCGAAGCGGCCCGTGAGCCCCACCCACGCGCCGCGAAAGAACGCGAGACCGGGTACGGTCGCGGTGCCGTCGTTCACGTTCAGCCCCTGTTCGAGGCGGAAGATCACCTGCACGCCGCCACCCAGATCCTCGCGGCCCGTGATGCCGATCTGCGAAGGCAGCACGCCATAGTTCTGCAGATTCACGGCGCCGTGCTGACCGTCCGCGTGGGACAGGTACTGAATGCCCGCATCGAGAATGCCGTACAGCGTCACGCTCGATTGCGCGTGCGCGTTGCCGAAAACGCCGAGCGTGAGCGCGCAGGCCGCCGCCATGCGCGCGAGCCGGGGCAAGCCAGAGCGCCGCGGTGAATCAGATCGTTGCATTGATAGACTCCAGACCGTTCAATATCGTTGTGGTGGTTGTCGATGGGCCTTGCTCGTCCGACGGCCGGCGAGAGAGGCAATCCGTCGATACGCAGGCCCTCGATCTGGCGGCAGTGTCGGTAGAGAGAAAAGACCTGAACAGACGTTCAGGTGAACGATGCGGAAAACCCGAACCTGCCTCGCGCGGCGCGTGCCGGGCGCGCCCCAGGGCCGTGTGGCGCGACGCGCGGCCCGCCGGCGGAACGCGCTTGGCCGCTGATCCGGGCGCCTTCCCCGTTCAAATGGAGGGTATTTGCGGGGCGCTGGAGGCAGGGGCGGTGCAAAATTCGCGGCACGTATAATCGGTTCGAATCCGGCCCATGACCGGACCCGGCATGACCGACAAGCGGAGGAGTACCGATTGAAACGCATCGCAGACCAGCCGATCGCATCCGCCCCCGCTCCGGACATGCCCGCGGCCATCGCCGTCGACGGCTACGCGCAAACCGCGCCGCCGTGGCGCAGCGACGACTTCGCAGGACCGTTCGCGCGCAACGGCACGGCCACGCGCGATCTGAGCATGCTCGTGCTCGACCTCTACGCGCTCGCGAATCAGACCGGCATCGGCGAATTCGAAAACGGCTTTTTCCGGCTGCTGTCTTCGCTGCTCGCGTTCGATGCGGGCTGGACCGGCGTGACGACGCACACGGCCGCCGGCCCCGTGATGCACAACAGCTTCACGTGGGGCCTGCCCGATACGTTCTTCGGCGACTGGGTCAAGGTGCGCGACTGCGATCCGCTCGCGGCCGGCACGCGCGGCGTGCACGGGCGCGCGATGCCGATCTCGATCGTCGACCCCGGCGTAGCGCCACGCTTCGTCAACTGGTCGGTCAAATACGGGCTCGCGCAATTGATGGTGGTGACCGCGCTCGATCACCGTTTCGGTCTGACGACCTTTCTATCGGTGTATCGTCGCGCGCTCGACAAGCCGTTCACGAGCGACGACGCGCACAAGCTCGAAGACGTCATCGTGCATCTCGCGGCGGCGTTGACGATCAACCGCTCGTTCCAGCTCACGCGCGAACGCGACACCACGCCGAGCGCCTCGCCGGCGCGCGCGATCTGCGATTCTTTCGGCGCCGTGCATCAAGCCGACAAGGCTTTCGAAACGATGCTGCGCCTCGACTGGCCGCTCTATGCGAACCAGACGCTGCCGCAGCCGCTGATCGACTGGCTGCACGGCGACGCGACCCGTCCGTTCGCGGGCGAGCATCTCACGGTGCAATGCGTGCCGACGGCGGGCCTCTATCAGCTCGAAGCGCGCGAGCGCTCGGCGCTCGATCGTCTGAGCCCGCGCGAACGGGTCGCGATCGAGCATTACGGCGAGGGCCTCTCGCACAAGGAAGTCGCGCAACGCATGGGCATTTCGCCGACGACCGTGCGCCATTATTTGCGCTGCGCTTATCGCAAGCTCGGCATGCACGAGAAGACGGAGATACCGCGGTTGCTCGCGGCGCTCAAGCGGGGCGATGATGGGGCGGGGGGTGGCTGAGCCGCGCGCGATGGCGTCTCTCGCTCATCCCCTCGACGCATGAATGAGCGGCAACGTCTGGCCCCAGGGCAGCGCCTGCTCGAGCAGCGCGGCCACCTGAAGCAGCGTGGCCTCGGCGCCCATCGGCGCGGCCAGTTGCACGCCAACCGGCAGATCACCCGATTTGCCTGCCGGCAACACGAGCGCAGGCGTCCCCGTCAGGTTGAACAGCGAGGTAAACGCACAGTAATCGAATACCTTGTTGCACCAGCCACGGGCGTCGAGCGTATCGTCGTTCTGGTCGAGATAGCCGAGCGGAACCGTCGGCATGCGGGTGACGGGCGTCACGAGCAGATCACAGGCGCCGAAGAAACGGCCGATCGCGCGAGACACGTCGTTCATCTGCGCGAGCGCGCGCTCGAGATCCAGCGCCTTGAGCGCCATGCCGTGCGCGATGCAGGCCCGCGTGCAGGCTTCGACCTCGTCCGGATCGAACGGCCGCCCCAGCGCGCCGGCAATCCCCATCGCCGACGCCGCGAGAAATGATGTCCACAACGTCAGATTTGATTCGGATAGCGAATCAGCATGGTAGTCGGGCGTTGCAAGCTCGACGATGTGCCCCAGTTGCTCCAGCGTTCGCCCCACTTTCTGCACGGCGGCTACGCAGTCCGGGTCCGTTGGGGCGCTGCCGGGAAAGCGTGTCGACAGCGCGATGCGCAGGCGGCGCGGCGGCGTCCCGATCAAGTTCGAATAACGCAATCCAGGTCTTTCGATGTTGAACGGTGCGCCGCAATCCGGTCCTTCGACCGCATCCAGAACGCCGGCACAGTCGCGCACGGTGCGCGCGACAACGAACTCGATGCCGAGCCCGTGCAGCGGCATGCCGAAGTCGGGGCCGGCCGGCGTGCGTCCGCGCGAAGGCTTGAGCCCGACCAGTCCGCATGCCGACGCCGGAATGCGGATGGACCCGCCGCCGTCATTCGCATGGGCGACCGGAACGATGCCCGCCGCAACGGCCGCCGCCGCACCACCGCTCGATCCGCCCGCGCTGAATCCAGGGTTCCAGGGATTGCGGGTCGGCCCCTTGAGCACGGCCTCCGTGGTGGCGTTGAAGCCGAATTCGGGCGTGGCGGTACGCCCGAACGTGGCGAATCCGGCGCGGCGAAAACGCGTCATCAATTCGCTGTCGGCTTGGGCGACGTAGCGGCCGGCCAGCAGCCGCGAGCCGCTCTCGTTACGCACGCCGGCCGCGTGCAGGATCAGATCCTTGATCAGGAAAGGAACGCCCGCAAACGCGCCATCCGCCGAATACTCGAGCGGGCGGGGAAACGTTTCGATCAGTGCGTTCAGGTGCGGATCGACCCGATCGGCTGCCGCGCGCGCGGCGGCCAGCACCTCCGCGGGCGAAACGCGGCGGGCGAGGATTTCTTCGGCAAGTCCGGTTGCGTCGTAGCGGGTGTATTCGGCGACATTCATAAGGAATCCTCTGAAAACGTCATGTGACCCATTGGAACAGACGGCCGCACGACAGGTTGACAATGCGTTCAACCGGCATTTCAGCAAACCCCGGGCGAGATCGCCATCGTTCAGATGCACGACCCCCGCGCCCTCGCCCCGCGAAGCGCCGCGCGGCCGTCCCCCGCTCACGCGTGCCGGTTCTCGTCCCAGAGCCGCCGCGAAAGCTCGCCCTTGTTGTGAACGCTCAGCTTCGTATAGGCCTGACGCAAATGATGTCTGACCGTGGCCGGCGCAATGCCAAGCTGCCTCGCGACCGACTTGTAGTTCTGGCCCTCGCAGAACATCTGCGCCACGGACAGCTCGCGCGGACTGAGCAGGTACGACAAACCCACCGGCCGCGCGGAGAGGATCATGAAGCCGCTCACCGCCTCGCCCGTGAGCTTCACGTGACGGCCGGCGAAGGTCGATGCCGCTGGCCCCGCGAATGCGCGGCACACCGCGTCGGGCAACGTAACACCGTCCCAGTCCGGCCATTCGCGCAACATCAGGGCGTGGAACGGCGCGTCGGCATATTGCAAGGCGCGGGCGGAATCGAACATCGCGACCGAATGGCTGTCCGGCGCGCGGGACGTCGCGCGCATCCAGTGGAGACGGTTTTGCTCCAGCGCGCTCGCGATATGCTGGATGACGAGTTCGAGCGTGTGGGCGTCGTGCCCGCTGTACTCGCTGCGCCGGGCGCCGCGATAGAGCGACACGTGGGTCACGCGATTCGGAGCCGATCCCGCGCCCGCGGAAAACAGCACCTGCGAGATGTTCTGCCGGCGGCAGAACGACCGCAGCGGCGCGACCCGCGGATCGACGCGCGCCTCGATGGCCACCGCCGTGCCCGGCGACTCGCTGGCGATACCGGCCATCGGGTCGTTGCGTTTCACCTCCATCCAGTCGTCCAGGAAGTCCGGACGGACGTTGTAGAGGCGGCTGCTATGCAAGCGCGGGCCGGCCGGCGTCAGCGTCGAATGTCCGAGCCAGCCGCTGTCGAAATCGATATGCTCGCGCAGCAGCTCAAGCACCTGGGCGTCGAATTCGTCGAGCCGCGCAGCGGACGCAAGCGCGTAAAGCGACAGCAGCAGCCGGCTGACGCCCTGCGCCAGCCGGTAGTCGCTACTCGCCATCAAACCGATGTTTGAGGAACTGCGATTCATGCCCGTCTCCCGATGTCGTCGCTCCAATTGGGCTCCATCATGGCATGACTGGAATGGACGGAACACCGGTTCGCTGAAGTTCCGCCCGCGCGATGGCCCTGGACGCCGATTCGGCACCCTCGAATAGACGCTTCGAGATTTTCGACTTGGTCGGCATGCCGCGTATCCCGCCTGTGTCGTCATCTCGGCCGCGCTTGCGGTCGCCTGCGTGACCGACGCCTCTCAGGCCGATCTTTTCAGGGCGGTCACGGCCGGATACGAAGCGATGGCTTTGATCGGGTGCACCGCCGGCGGCATGGATACGGTTCACCGCGGCTTTCACCCGACGTCGGTGTATGGCGCGTTCGGCGCCGCGACCGCATGCATTGCACTCCATGCGTACAGCAGCGGCAAGCCGGTCGAACGCGACGCCATCGTCGCCGCCTGGGGCCATGCGTTGTCTCAGGCGTGTGCGTCGATGCAGTTTTCCGTCGAACCAACGGGCGGCGAAGTGAAGCGCGTGCATGCGGCATTGGCGCGCGCAATGGCGTGATGGCGGCCGACTTCGCGCTGCTGCCGGCCGTGACGGCGCCGCGCCTCGTGGTCGAAGGCAAGTACGGCGCCGCGGCGATCTTCGGCGGCCCGCTGCGCAGCGTGTCGCTCGACGAGCCGCTGCAGATCCACAAAATCAGCATGAAGCCCTATTCGTGCTGCCGGCTGTTCCACTCGACGATCGACGCGCTCTCCGAGATCACGGACGGCTTCAGTGTGCCCGCGGAGAAGATCGACGAGATCCTGATCACCGGGCCGCGGCTCATTGCGGAGCAGCACATAACGCCCGCCGAATCCACCATGACCGCGCAGTACAGTTGCCCGTATATCGTCGGCGCGACGCTGGCCTATGGGGCGACCCGCTACGACGTCTATGGCGAAGCCTTTCTGCAGGACCCCAAAATAACGGCGTTCGCGCGCAAGGTGCGCTTCGAGATCAGCGAAGAGATCGAAAGGACCTACTACCCGAAGCAGTTCGCGACGGGCGCGACGATCCGCTTTGCCGACGGCAGCACGCGCTCGTCCGTCGTGGTCGACAGCGTGGGCACGCCTCGCAGGCCGATGTCGCGCGAGCAGATCATCGCGAAGGGCGCGGGCCTTGCATCCCAGGGCGAGTTCCCGTCCGGCGAGTTCCTTGCCGAAGTCCTCTGGGACGGTCGAGGAAGCCGCGCGCTCGCTCAAGCGCTCACTGGCGGCGCATGAGCCTTGACTGTCCTGGTCGGTCCGGGGATTGAATGCCGGCACGTATTCCCGAGGAGACGGTTGTGACAGAACAATCCGCGATCAAGATCGAATTCGAACGGCTGCACGGCTACGGGAGCGACGCGCACGAGCAGGCGCTCGAAGAAGAGCCCATTTTCTTCAACGACTACCTCACGATGGCGCGCACCGCGCTGGACGCGGGCCATCTCGAGCGCAAGCTATGCGATTTCGTCATGATTGCCGCGAACTCGAGCGTGACCCATCTGAATTCGGAAGCCGTTGCACTGCACATCAGGGCGGGTTGCGTCACGGCTTCGAGGGCTATACCGCGTTTTCTTCCACGCCGTGGCGCGAGGGTTCGTTGGCGCCCGCAGCGGGTCGAACTCCGCAGTGACCACCAGCGCGCGTGGCAGGTCTGTGAGCGACGGCACGCGTAACGGACAGCAATGGGGATTGACGATGTCGCGCTCGTTCGCGAGGTAGTCGTTCCAAAAGCGGATCATCGCCGCGCGCGTCAACGAGTAGCCGGACTGGTTCTCGATATAGGAGCGCGTCGGCGGCGTGTGGTAGTCGGTCACCGGATAGACGAGCACCTGCGCCCGCAACGCGGGGCCGCCCTCGTCGCGAATCCGCAAGGCCGTCACTGCCGCGAGATTGCCGCCCGCGCTGTCACCGGCCACGACGATGCGCGCCGGATCGACCGCCAATGCGTCCGAATGCTGCTCGACCCAGCGCACCGCCGCGAGGCAGTCGTCGACCGCTGCCGGGAACCGATGCTCGGGCGCGAGCCGGTAGTCGATCGCGATCACGGCATTGCTGCTGCCCGCGCACAGATCGCGGCAGACGTGATCGTGCGTGTCGAGATTGCCGATGACGAAGCCGCCGCCGTGAAAGAACACGGTAACGCCCTGGCTTTGCGCGTCGATCGGCCGGTACAGGCGCGCGGGCAGCACGCGGTCGGTCAGCGGCATGGCGATATCGACGCACTCGCCCACCGCCGTGCGCCGTTCGAGCGGCGGGTAAGCGAGGCTCGCGCGCAGCGCATCGACGCTCAGGCTCTCCATCGGCGGCGCGGATTCCAGTCCCTTCAGGAGCGCAGCGATTTCAGGATCGAGAGGCATGGCGCGTCACGCCGCAATCGTCTGAACATCGGCGACAGCGAATTCCTGCGCAGCCCCTTCGGCCGCGCCACATGTCGGCTGCTTTTCATCAGAGTATTGCATCGCTTGCCTCCGTCAGTTTCGTGTCCTCTGTTCACGAAGGTCACCTTCCCGCCCCGCATCGGCAGTTCGCGACCATCGTCGTGGCTCACTTCTTTCGCGAGCGTCGTATTGAGCAGCGTGTTCATCGCTTCCAGCAGGTCGCGATGCTTCGACTTGTCGATCGCGAGATTGTCGACTTCGTCGGGGTCCGCTTTCAGATCGTAAAGCTCGACGTCGTTGTGCGCGTACAGCTCGTCGAGATTGCGCGGGGTGTTGTAGTCGAGCAGCGAGAAATAGCGGCTGAACCGGTAGCGGCCGTCGAACACGCTGCGGATGGCGCCACGCAGCGCCAGATTCGGCTGGAACGCCCCCGCCTGCTGCAATCGCTCGGACAGCGGCTTGCCTATTTCGATCAGCGACCGAAGCTCTTCCGCGCACCACTGCGCATCCACAAACAGCAGCATGTGGTAGTTGAACAGCGAGGCCGCGCGCAACGCATGCGCTGGCGCCTGCTGCGGATTCGCGAGCAAGGGTGCCGCGCTTCGCCCCGGAAGCCCGCGCGTCAGATCGGACAACTGACTGTCCGGCATGCCCGTCAGTTGCAGCAGCGTGGGCACGACATCGACGTGCGACGTGACGGCCTCGCAGGTATTGCCGCCCATATAGGCAGGATGACTAATAATGAACGGAACGTAATTCTGCTCGCGGTAGGTACACGTGCCCTTGCCCCACATCTGATGCGCGCCGTTGAGCTCGCCGTGGTCGGCCGTCATCACCATAATCGTGTTGTCGGCCATCCCGAGTGCATCGAGCGCGTCGAGCAGGCGGATGACCTGCTGGGATCGACGAATGGGCGATGTTGTACCCCACGCTCCTGCGTGGATCACTCCAGCTCGGACACTACCGCACGGACGTCCCCGACTGGTAGCGAAACGTTCCCGAACTGCCCGACCGGTGCCGGCTTGGCGGCGAGCCCGCGGCGGCCATCCTCACCGACTGCCTGAAACCGGCCACGTTCACCGCATACTGCACCGGCGAGGTGCCGAGGGAATGGGTCGCCCAGGCTCGCCTGCGTCGTGATCGCGATGGCAACGTCGAATTCCTGAAGTCCCCGATCCGGTTCGCGGCCCTGCTGCGCGAGGTCTCAACGGCGGCCGCTGCAAGGAGCATCCCGTGCGCAGCCGTGCTCAATGCCCCCCATCCATCGAAGGCGTCATCACCTGCTGCCGCGCCCCTTCGTTGACCGGGGGTTGCGCCGGCGCGCGCGGCGTCGCTTGAAGAATGTACTCGCGCGAGCGTTCCGGATTCAGCAGCACGAGCCCGAGCGCGCCGCTCACGAGCAGCATGACCCCCACGACAATAAAGCCATGCTCATAGCCAAGCGCCGGATTGCCTTGATTCGCCTGCACGATCCCGCCCATCAGCGCCGGCGCGATCAAGCCCGCCAGCGTGCCGATCGAACTGTTGATGCCCAGCAGCGCGCCGCGCTGCCTCACCGAGACGATGTCGCTGATCATCAGCGGTCCGAACGAAAATACGAGCTGGCTCAGCGCGCCGCCTATGGCGAGGCAGCCCACCTTGAGCGCCGGGCTCAGCCCGCTCGAAGTCGCGAGAAACAGCACGCCGCCCAGCATCGCGAAGCCGCTCACCATCGCGCCGCGCGCAAGGCGCGAGCTCACGCCCTTGCGCAGCAGCCGCTGCGAAGCCCACGCGAGCAGCAGCGTGACCGGAATGAATGAACCGACGATGGTCGAAAAGAGCCAGCCCGTCACGATCGGCGCGAAGCCCAGGCCAAGCCGCAGATAAACCGGGAACCACGTGAACGCGAGCGAGATCACCGCATATTCGACGAAATAGATGAACAGCACGCCGAGGAACGTGCGGTTGAGCAGCAGATGACGATAGCCAACGGTCTCGCCCGCGCCGTCGGGCGCCGTGTCCGATGCATCCGATGCGTTCGATGCACCCGACGCGCCCACGGGCCCATCACGGCCGATGACGAGCCACAGCGCCGTCCACACGATCCCGACAATGCCGAGCGCGAAGAACGCCATATGCCAGTCGTAGCGCACGATGATGTACGAGAGGATCGGCCCCGCAAGCATGAGCCCCGCGCTCGCGCCCTGCTGCACGATGGTGTTGGGCACGTTGCGCTGCGCGTTGTCGAACCATTTGTAGCAGGCGTGCTGCGCGAGCGGAAACGCGGGCCCTTCGCCGAGGCCGAGCAGCACGCGCGAGGCGATCAGCATGGGCAAACCCACGCTTGCCGTCACGAGCGGAAACTGAACCGCGCTCCAGATCACGGCCAGCAGCGTGAGCAGCCATTTGCTTTGCACGCGGTTGGCGAGAAAGCCAAAGCCGATGCCCGAAAGCGAGAACAGCAGAAAAAAGCTGCTGCCGACGAACCCGAATTCGCGCGGGCTCAGGTTCAGGTCGTGCATCATCGGCACGGCCGCGAGGCCGAATACGGCCTTGTCGGCGAAATTGATCACCATGAACAGAAACAGCATGGCAACGATCAGCCATGCGCGTATCGACCCGCTCGATGCCCTTGCATCCATTGTCGTCTCCATGTCGTTTTGTTTTCGTGCTGCCCCGGTTTTCCGTCCCTGCAGTCCGTCCCTGCCGTCCGCCCTTCAGGCGGTCATGGACGCTTCGAGCGAAGCGAGCGCCGCGTTCGCATCCGCGACCAGCGTCGCCATCTGCGTCGCGATGGTTGTTGGCGCATCGATCGCGAAGACGCTCTGCCCCGCCGCCTCGTAGATCAGATCCGCGCGGTCGTACTCGTGCATCGCGCTGAAGTCCGCGCCCGTGAGCGCCTGTTGCTGCGGCATCGGCAGCGGCGCGGGCGCGTCGCTGGCTTGCCACGCGTCGATCCACGCGCTGCGCACCACGCGGCACGGCTTGCCGCTGTGTGCGCGCGTAACGAGCGTGTCGTCGCTATGCGCGTCGATGAGCCTTTGCAGCAGCGCGGGCGGCGTATGGTTCTCCGCCGCGCCCAGCCACAAGGTGCCGAGCCACGCGCCTTGCGCACCCATCGCGAGCGACGCGGCCACCTGCGCGCCCGTGCCGATGCCGCCCGCCGCCAGCACGGGCCGTCCCGCGGCCACGGCCACGATCTGCGGCACGAGCGAGAAAGTGCCGATGGGCCCGGTGTGGCCGCCCGCGTCGGCGCCCTGCGCGACGAGCGCATCGACGCCGAGCGCGAGCGCCTTGTGCGCATGGCGCGGCGAGCCGACGAGGGAGATCGTGTATTTGCCCGCCGCTTTCGCGCGCGCGATCAGGCCGGGACGAATGCCGATCGCCGTCGCCACGGCGCGGGCGTTCGAGGCAAGCACGGCGTCGATCTGTGCGTCAAAGAGCGCCTCGCTGCGCACCTGGGTCGTGAAGAAGCTCGGCCGCGTGGGCGCGGCCAAGCCGAAGCGCTCGCGCAATCCCTCGACGAACTCGACGTGCGACGGCGGCAACGTCTCGCGCACGCTGCCGATCTCGGCATGCTCGGGCACGCCCGCGGGCAGCATGAGATCGATGCCATAGGGCTTGCCCGCGAGCCGCGCTTCGAGCGCGGCGATGATCGGCGCGATGTCTTCGGGCATTTCGCGCGCGAGCCCGAGCACGCCGAAGCCGCCGGCCTCGGCGAGCGCGACGATCACGTCGGGCGAATGCGAGAAGCCGAAGATCGGATAGCGCACGCCGAGTTCGCGGCAGATGGCGGTGGGACCGAGTTTGACCATGGTGCGTCCCCCAGGATTACGCGGCGCGCTGATGCATCTGGTGATGGCGCGCGTCGTGTTGCGGCGCGCGCAGCGTGAGCTTCGCGATGTTCAGTTCGTGAATCTGCGAGGTGCCTTCGTAAAGGCGGAACAGGCGCACGTCGCGGTAAAGACGCTCGACCGCGTTATCGGCGATATAGCCGCCACCGCCATAGACCTGCACCGCGCGATCGGCCACGCGCGCGCACATTTCCGACGCAAAGAGCTTGCACATCGAGGCCGGCATCGTCACGTCCTCGCCGCGGTCGCGCGCGCGGGCCGTGTCGAGCACGAGCGCGCGCGCCGCATGAATGTCGGTGTTGCTTTGCGCGATGAGCTGCTGCACGAGCTGAAAATCGGCGATCGGCTTGCCGAACTGTTCGCGCGCCTTCGCGCGCGCCAGCATCTCGTCGAGCAGACGGATGGCCGGTCCCACGCACAGTCCGGCCAGATTGATGCGTTGCTTGTTGAGCGCCTTCATCGCGCTCCTGAAGCCGCGGCCCGGCTCGCCGCCCAGCAGCGCCTGCGCGCTCACGCGGCAGTCTTGCAGATGCACTTCGCCCACCGGCGAGCCGCGCTGCCCCATCATCCGGTACGCGGGCGAGGTCGTGAGTCCCGGCGTGCCGCGTTCAATCAGGAATGCTGAGATTCCGCCCGCGCCCCCATCGTTGGGATCGGTGCGCGCGAACACGGTGAAGAGATCGGCGATGGGCGCATTCGTGATGTAGCGCTTCATCCCGTCGAGCACGTAGTGATCGCCTTCGCGGCGCGCGGTGGTGGCGAGCGCGGTGGCGTCGGAGCCGGCCTCGGGCTCGGTCAGCGCGAAGCAGCCCGTGACCTCGCCGCTCGCGAGGCGCGGCAGGTAGCGGCGCTTCTGCTCCTCGGTGCCGTCGGCGATCAGCGCTTCGGAGCCGATGCCCGTATTGCCGCCGAAGCGCGCGCGAAACGTCGGCGCGGCCTGCGAGACCACCATGTTCACGCACGCGAGCTCCTCGGTCGTCAGCCCGCCGCCGCCATAGGCCTCGGGAATGCTGTGGCCGAACAGTCCCAGCTCGCGCATGCGCGCGACGAGCGCCTCCGGCAGCACGTCGGTGCGGTCGATTTCCGCTTCGAGCGGAATGCACTCGTCCTGCACGAAGCGGTAGAGCTGCGTGAGCAGCCGGTTCAGGCGGTCGGTGTCGCGAATCATCGTGTCTCCTGGTTCTGTTGAGCGCTTGTTTGGTGCTTGTGTAGTGCTTCAATCCTGCCCTGCCGTTCCATCCGCGCCGCCCGCGCTGGTCACGCCGCACGCGCGCTCGATGCGCAGCGCCGCTTCGAGCAGGAGCGGCGCGACCGTGCGCTCGATCCAGTCGTCGGCAAGGCGGCGGCTCACGATCGTGCAGTTCAGCGCGATGCGCTCCTCGTCGGGCGGCTGGCGCACCGGCACGGCAATCGCGTGGATGTCGCGAATCCAGTCGCCGTGGCTCAGCGTGAAGCCGCGCCCGGCAAAGGCGGCGCGATCGGCTTCCCATAGCGGCTCGTCGGCGGCGTAGCGTTCGGGATCGTCGAGGCGCAGGCGGTTGAGCACGGCCTGGCGCTCCTTCGGGCTCTCGGCGATCAGCAACGCGCGGCCGATCGCCGAGGCGAGCAGCGGGCGCGTGCTGCCGATATCGGGCTGGGCGCTGTTGTCCCGCCCCGGCCGGCAGCTATCGACGTAGACCACGTTGAGCCGGTCGCGCATGCCGAGATTGACCGAGCAGCGCGTCTCGCGCGCGAGCTTCTCCATATAGGGCCGCGCGATCTGGCGGATCTGCATGGCGGCCAGCATCGGATAGCCGAGCGTGAGCACGCCGGCGCCAAGCCGGTAGCGCTGGTACTTCTCGCTGCGGTTCAGGTAGCCGAGCAAGGTGAGCGTGTAAGTGAGCCGCGAGATGGTGGCTTTGGGCAGGCCCGTGCGGTCGGCCAGCTCGCGGTTGCCCAGCATCGGCTCGGCCGGCGTGAACGCGCGCAGCACCTGGAGGCCGCGCGCGAGGTTGATCGCGAACTGGCGGTCGGTCGAGTCGGCGTCGGGCGGCGCGGGCAAAAGCGGTTCGCCGATGCGCTGGGCGCGCGCCTTCGCCGCCGCGCTTCGCTCGCTCGCCGGGTCTGCCGCGCGCTTGGCGCCGCTGCGCGCGGCGCGGCGTTCGGTGACGGATGAGGTGGGCGTTTGCATGTGCGGCGTCTGCGAAATCGGGCCAGTTGGCGGTTTGGAACGGGACGATCTCATGGTCGATAAAAGGCGGTCGAGTGGTCAAGAAAATCAGCATAGTGTTTCGCTCTGCGGTATGCCAGTTGAGCGCAGGCCCCGCTCTCGCCTATGGTGGCGGACAGACGAATTCCACCCGGCATGAGGAGACACGATGCTCACGGATACCGCTTGCGGCACAGCCGCGCCGCAAGGCTCGCCACAGAACCAGGACCCGCTGCATGGCCCGCTGCACGGCGTGCGCATTCTCGACCTCTCGACCGTGGTCGCCGGGCCGTTCGGCGCGGCGCTGTGCGCCGATCTCGGCGCCGAGGTCACGAAGATCGAGCTGCCCGACGGCAGCGACGCGCTGCGCAAGCTCCAGCCCGTCAAGGGCGATCTTTCGCTGTACTGGAAAGTGACGAACCGCGGCAAGCGCGGCATTACGCTCGACGTGCGCAAGGCCGAAGGCCGCGCGCTGCTGCTGCGGCTCGCGGCGCAGGCCGACGTGCTCGTCGAGAACTTTCGCGCGGGCAAGCTCGAGGAATGGGGGCTCGACTTCGAGACGCTGCACGCGGCGAACCCGCGCCTCGTCGTGCTGCGTCTCACCGGCTTCGGCCAGACCGGCCCGTACCGGCAGCGCGGCGGCTTCGCGCGCATCTTCGAGGCCATGAGCGGCCTCACGCAGCTGACGGGCGAAGTGGACGGCACGCCGCTGCACATGAACTTCCCGCTCGGCGACACGGTGGCGGGCCTGTTCGCCGCGTTCGCCATCGCCGCCGAAATGGTGCGCCTGCGCTCGGACCCCGCAGCGCGCGGCGTCGAGATCGACCTCTGCGCCACGGAGGCGCTCTTTCGCATGCTGGAGCCGCTCGCCGTGGAGCGCGAGCAGCTCGGGCTCGTGCGCGGCCATCACGGCAACCGCGCGACCTATACGGCGCCCTCGAACATGTACCGCAGCGCCGATGGCATGACGTTCTCGCTCGTGGCGTCGTCGCAGCCGATCTTCCGGCGGCTGTGCGCGGCGCTCGAACTTCACGACCTGCCCGACGATCCGCGTTTCGCCGACAACGTCAACCGCGTCGCGAACGCGGGCGAACTCGACGCCGCGCTCGCCGCGGCGTTCGCCGCGCTGCCCTTCGCGCTGCTCACGGCGCGCCTGACCGAGGCCGGCGTGCCGCACACGAAGATCTACACCATCGACGACATTGCCGCCGATCCGCATTTCATCGCGCGCGAGGCGATCATTCGTCTGCCCGACCCGGAGCTGGGCTCGGTGCCCGCGCCCTGCGTCGTGCCCCGAGTTAAGGGGCGGCCCGCGAGCGTGCCGCGCAGCGGCCCCGCACTGGGTGAGCATAACGAAGCGGTTTACGGCGCGCTGGGATTGAGCGAAGCCGCGCTCGAACAACTGCGCCGCGACAAGGTGATCTGAATGTGATCGCGGCTGCATGACCGCGAGCGAACGGGGCGCGCATCAAACCGCGCCCCTTTTCAATGATTAGTAGTCCGTCGTGAGCTTGCCAGCCGGCAGGCACGGATGACGCTCCATCGACGCCTCGCCCGCGCGGCGCACGGCATCGCGGCCAATCACGGTGCGATGCACCTCGCTCGAACCCTCGCCGATCTGGTTGAGCTTCGCGTCCCGGAAGAAGCGTTCGAGCGGGAACGCCTTCAGATAGCCGCGCCCGCCCGCGAGCTGCAGCGCGTCGGTGCAGACCTTCATGCCGAGGTCGGTGGCGTGCATCTTCGCCATCGACGCCTGGACGGCGGCATCGGCGTCGCCGCGATCGTAGCTGGCCGCCGCGGCGTCGACGAGCGCGCGCGACGCTTCGATCTGCGTGATGGCGTCGGCAAGCATCCACTGCACGCCCTGATGCGCGCCGAGCGCCTTGCCGAACACGTCGCGCTCGCAGCAATACGCCGCGGCGATCTCCACCGCGCCCATCGCGCGCCCCAGCGCCATCGAGGCGTGGCCCAGGCGCGCGCGCACGAGCGCATCCTGCGCGAGCGCGAAGCCCTCGCCCTCCGCGCCGAGGCGCCAGCGCGCATCGACGGCCACGCGATCGAACGCGAGCTCGGCGATCGGCACGCCGAACCAGCCGAGCTTGTCGACGACGGGCCCCGCCACGAGACCCGGCGCGTCGCGCGGCACGAGCAGCGCGACGAACGGGTCTTCCTCGCGCGGCCCCGCTCCGCTCGCGCCTTCGTCCACGCAGCGCGCGACCACCACGTACCAGTCGGCGACGTTCGCGCGGGTGATGAACTTCTTGCGCCCGCTCACGCGGTAGCCCTCGCCCGCGCGCTCGGCACGCGTGGCGAGGCCGCGCACGTCGGAACCCGCGCCGGGCTCGGTCAACGCGAACGCGGCCTGGATCTGGCCTTCGCAAAGCGCGGGCAGCAGTTGCTCCTGCACGGCCTCGGACGCGCCCGCGACGATCGCGCGGCACGACAGATCGGCGCCCGTCACGAGCGAGGCGGCCGCGCTGCACACGCGCCCCAGCTCCTCGATCAAGCGGATGCGCAGACGCTGCCGCGCCTCGCTGCCGCCAAAGCGGCGCGGAAACGCGCTCGCGATGAGGCGATGCTCGACGAGCAGCGCAAACGTATCGGCCGCGAATACGTCCTCGCGCGCGACGGCGTCGGCGTTCGGGCCGATCGACTCGCGGCACAGCTGCCGTGTGGTGTCGAGCAAAGCCAGTTCGTGCGGTTCGAGCGCGTGCACGAAGCGCTCGCTGAAAAGTCGGGCCATCGGGTCTCTCCTGAACGGAAGGGCGGGAAGTGTCGTTGGCGGCGCTGTAGCGCCGGGATGAATACCTCGCCAGCCATGTTCGCACGCTCGCGCGCGGGAGCGAACGGAATACCGAAGTTGTTTCGCTCTGCAAAACCGCGGACGAAAGTGCCCCGGAGCCTCCGCGCAGAGATAACTAAGGATAACTACGCTTCTGGCACAGCCTGCGCGTGCAGATCCAGAAGCGTATCCCGACAGAGCATCGCCAGATTTTTGTCGACACTACTATGCCGCGGTCTATAATGCCGGGGGTAAATTCGACGACTCTATCTGGTTTCCGCTCTGCGCCATGGCCCGAAATAAAACACAGAACCTGCCCGATCTTTCCGCGCTCCTTACGCCGAAGAATTCGCTGATGCTCGCAGTCGAGCGGGCGGTGCTGCGCGGGCAGGACTGGGCGGCCGCTTCGGTGCCGATTGCCGAGCAGATCGCTGCACGGCTCGCCGGAGTCATCACGCTCGACCTCGTGAAATCGGGGCAACGCCTGCTCGAGGCCGATATCAGCGAAGTGCTGCACGTGAGCCGCGCGCCAGTGCGCGAAGCGCTGCGCATCCTCGAGCGGGATCGCCTCGTCGAGTTTCAGGCCCGCCGCGGCGCCATCGTTACGGCGCCCGACGAGAACGAGCTTCGCGACATTTTCCGCGTGCGCAGCGTTCTCTACGTCACCATGCTGGAGCAGGTGGCACGCGAAAATCCTTCGGATCTCGAAGCTTTATTGACCGAGTATGTGCCGAGGCTGACCAAGGCGGCCGACGAATCGGTCGACGCCTATGCCGTGGAAAGCTTCCAGCTCAATTTCGCCACGATCAGCCTGTGCCGCAACCGGCTGCTGGTCGATATCCTGCACTCCATTTCGTTGCGCACGTTCCGTTACGTTCGGCTGGGAATGGTGGCATCGCCCCAATCGATTCGCACCTCGCTGAAAGTCTGGCGCGCGCTGCAAAAGGCTGCGATCAAGCGGGACAACGAGCTGCTGCTGGGTCTTGCCGCCTCGCGCCTGGACGAGGCAAGGGAGGCGGCCGTTCGTGCGATCGCCGTAGCGTCCACGGACAGCCGAAGCGCGCGTGCGTCGAAAGCTGCGCCTGCCAAAGTGAGAGCCACCGCTGCGCAATGAGCGGCTCCCCAAGGCAGGTGCCGGGGGAGCCCGCGAACGCAGCCGGGTTGCTCAAACCGTCGTGCCGGCGCTCAGGGTATCGGCGCTGACCGGCACCACATCCAGCTCTACATCGGCGATCCTGGCGGCATCCACGTCATAGCTGCGCATGGCGACGATGAAAAAGACCGCAGCCAGTACGCTGCACAGCGGAATGCATGCGAGCGCGTGCTGCAAACCCCATTGGTCCGATAGAACGCCCGCCAGGACAGGTCCCACGGCCAGCCCAAACACGTTTTGAAACAGCGAAAGCACGGCCGCGCCGGTGGACCGCACGCCTGGGTGAACGACATCCATCGCAACGCCCGCCACCACGCCGACGGTGCAGTTCATGAAAAAGCCGCCAAGAACGATCAGCTTGAACTGCGCATCAGCCGTATAAGCGCCGCCAAATGCCACCACGAAGATCACCGCTGTAACGAGGCATAGCGCGGACAATGCGAGCAGCTTGTTGCGCGGCTTGCGACGCGCAAAGCGCCCCACCACGAAGCCCCAGAGCGTGCAGCTAAAGGCGCCGACCAATACCACCAATGCGGCCGCCTTGGCCGCAGCCTCCGGGGTCATGCCGTGGAATCGGTTCAGGTAGCTGGGCAGCCACGACCACATTGCTGACACGGTGATGAGTTGAGCCGATGCTCCCATGCAGACCCACAGCAGCGTGCGCGTACGCGCCAGCGCGCCGAAGATGTGCTTGAGCATGCCCCACAACGACTGGCTTGCCTGATTCGAGTCTGTCGTCAGTGCCACCGTCTTGTAGTCGCGAACCAGCAGATAAAGCAATGCCAGTACCAGCCCTGGAACACCGACCACACCAAAGGCGGCCTTCCAGCCCCACCTGGCCGCGATCATTCCGCCCAGCACGACGCCCAGCACCGAACCCAGCGAAGGCGCCGCATAGAAGGCGCCTAGCGCCGCGCTGCGCAAACGCCTCGGAAACAGCGTCGAGATCAAGGCTACGCCCACCGAACCATAGCCGGTCTCGCCCACCCCAACCACCGCTCGCGCCACGAACAGTTGGCTATAGCTGGCCGTGAACATGCACGAGATCGTGGCCAGGCTCCAGGTGACAGCCATGACGACGATGCTCTTGACGCGGCCCATGCGGTCTGCCGCCAGCGCTACCGGCAATCCCCCTACGCCCACCACGATGGAAACGACGGAAACCAGCGAGCCCAATTGTTTGTCGCTCAGGTTCCATTCGCTCTTGATGTGAGGAAATAGCGAGACGATCACCTGCCGGTCGATAAAATCGAAAAACATAAGCGCGAAGGTCATCGCGAAGGCAAACCAGACCTGCCGCCTGCTCGTCAGGTAGTCGCCGTGGTTGCCGGCCTCGGGGCCATCGGGTATTACGTTCATGTTCGCCTCATTCTCCATGTCGACAGGACGTTCAACCTCGCCGCGCTTGCGCGACGTGGCACCGCCGGCCAATGAGGTACACCACGAGGGGGAGAACCGCCGCGAGCGGAAGCCATCGCAACGCCCCTTGAAGACCCACCGCATCCGCGATTACACCCGTGAAAAACGGACCCGCAGCGAGGCCCAGAATATTGTTGAACAGCGTCAGCGTGGCAAATGCCGAGCCATGAATAGCGGGCGGCGTGGCCGCCGCAATAATGGCGCTACAGGTGCCGAACGAACTGGCCAGGAATAACACCGCAGGCACGAGAAGCGCGAGTTGCAGATTGCCCGGCGGCAAGCGGAACGCGATGGCCAGCAGGAGGCCCAATGCGAGGCAATAGCCAATGGCCATGTTCCACCGCTTGAGCGACGAGTCCCCGCTGATCCGGTCGGTCAACGCTCCGCACAGGAATTGCCCCATGCCGCTGACGAGGACAAGACCGGCCGCCACCACGGCAGCCTTGCTGACCGGCATGCCCCAATAGCGATTCAGGTAGCTGGGCAGCCACACGAAAAGCGTGCCCTGAATGAAGAGCTGCAGCGCACTGCCGAGATACGCGCAAAAGACGGAGCGTGACGGAAACAGGCCGGAGCAAAGCGCCCGCGGCGTTAGCTTCAGGCGCCCATATCCGGGTTTTCCGCTCGCATCGTCCGGATGCGCTTGTGCGAACCTTTTTTCGGTGACCACGAAGAAGTAAATGATCACGAGCGCGAAACCCAGGACCGCCATCAGCGCCATCGAAAAACGCCAGCCAAAGCGGGACGCAATGATGCCCGACACCGACACGCCGAGCACGGACCCAAACGCAGCGGCAGATGTAAAGCCGCCTGCAACGGTAGAACGCAGTTTCCCCGGAAAGATGCTCATGAGCATGGCGAGCCCGACACTTCCGTACGCCGCCTCGCCAACCCCGACGAAAATGCGTGCGACGAGCATCTCGTGGTAGCTGCTTGCAATCGCGCAACCGAGCGTGGCAAGACTCCACAGCGCGGCCATCAGCGCAATGCTCTTGACCCGTCCCCAGCGGTCCGCAATCAGGGAAAACGGGAGGGTCAGCACGCCCACCGCCAACGGCACCACGCCGCTGATCGAGCCGAGTTGTGTATCGGAAAGCTGCCACTGGACTTTCAGTATCGGAAACAAGGCATTGAGCGCCTGCCGCGACATGTAGTCGGAGAGCAGGAGGCCAAACATCAATGCAAACACCACCCACGCGTAGGCTCGAACACCGCTGCCAGTCATAACCGATTCGGCCGGAACGGCGTTATTTGTATAAAGGGTCATTTTTGTCTCCTCCGGCGATTCACTTATTTCAGATTGAATCGCACCGCTTTATTTCATCTGACCAGCATCAGCACACACCGCCCGTCAATAAGGCGTGTCGCCTTCGATTCCCGCTCGCTCCATCTTTCGCGGCGCCGGCCAATAATCCATGACCGCATAGTGTTGCGTAGAGCGGTTGTCCCAGACTGCCACGCTATTCGGCTTCCACCGGAAACGAACCTGATATTCGGGGATCGATGCCTGGCTTTGCAGATAGCTCAACAGAAGACCCGCTCCTGGCGTTTTATCCAGGCCGTAACGCACATTCTCGGCCGTGTGATAGTTGGCGAAATGCGTTGTGAAGCTGCCGACGTAAAGAATCTTTTCGCCGGTCTCCGGGTGCGTCCGCACGACAGGGTGCTCCACCTCCGGATTCTGCGCCGCCAGTTTTCTCCGTTCTTCGCGGTCCATCGCGGCGCCGAACGAATGCTCAATGCTGCTTTTCGCCCTCAATCCCTCGATACGTTTCTTGATTTCTTCAGGCAGTTGCTTATAAGCCTCGACCATGTTGACCCAGATGGTGTCGCCGCCAACCTCGGGACACTCGATGCAGCGCAGCACGGCGCCCATCGATGGATTCGGCCGCCAAAGCCCGTCGGTATGGTAGTTGTTCTCGTAGGGATTTTTTGCGTCCGACCGATAGATCCGCACGAGGCCCGGGTGTTCCGGATCGCTTCCCGCAACGGGATGATCCTCGAGCTTCCCGAACCGGCGCGCAAAGGCGACATGTTCTTCCCGGGAGATATTCTGGTCCCGGAAAAACAGGACCCGGTGCTTGAGCAAGAGCGCCTTGATTTCCGCGAACAGCGACGCATCGCGCGATGCGTCGCCGAGGCTTACGCCGGCCACCTCGGCACCGATGCAAGCGGTCAATCTTTCTACTTTGATCATGAACGATATCTCCTTGTGTCCGCCGGGGATTTCGCTAATTCCTCACGGTTCGGGCCAGGCGCCGATAGACATCGCTGCCCTGCTCAACCGTGAAGGATTGCTGCCCCTGTACCCAAGCAAGATAGCAGGGATATTTATTTATGTCGACATAAATTGGCGCGGACCACGAGATCGGCGAACGAGAGGGGAACCGCACGATCGATCGCGCCCGCCGGATCCCGCCTGCACGCCCCTACTGGCCGAATGGCCGCTGCACCGTGAGCTTGCTGGTCACCGACGTCACACCCGCGACGCCCTTCACGACCGCGGCGACGGTGTTGACCTGTGACGCCTCCGGAACCGTGCCACTGATCATCACCGCGCCGCCTTTCGCCGTAATGCCGATGTCGCCCGCATCGATCTCCTTATGCTTCGCAAGCGCTGCGTAGATCTTGTGCCGTAGCGCGCGATTCGCCTGCCGCGCGGCTCTGGCCGTCATGCCGCCGGATGCGGTGACCGCCGCGCCCGCCGATGCCCCTGCCGACGCCCCGTCCTGCGCCCACGCGCTGATCAACGTCAGCGCAATCGCAACACCGAGTGCCGCGCTGAGTCCGCTCGTCGTTTTCATCGATATTTTCCTTTTCGATATCCACGCTTCAGAAGTTATGGCGCAAGCCGATCATTGCGGCCGTCGTCGATACGCCCGGTGCGACCGGCTGGCCGTACATGATCGTCTGGTTCATCGCACCACGGTTCGCGACATAGCCGATCTGCGCGGAGATGATCGTGCGTTTCGACAGACTGTAATCCGCACCCAACGCGTATTCGCTCGAGTGGTTCGCCGAGTTGTTGCGGTCCTTCAGATAGTAGAAGCCGGACGTGATCTTGAAGAACGGGGTGAACTGATACCCCAGCCCGCCCGAAATCATTTCGTAGTCCGCAAGTCTTGTGTTCGAGGGATTCTTGCCGATCCCGTACGACGCCGACACCGATACGCCGCGAAACGTGTACTTGGCCCCGAAATAGTAAAAGCGGTTGTTGTCGAGCCCCGTCGGCGTGGCCGCCGCGAGGTTCGTGTCGTGAGCGTTGTAGTAGACGGCCGACAGATTGAGGCCGTAGTTCGAATACTTGAGCACGGCCGATTCGCGCGTGCCGCCCTGAATCTCGCCCGGGACGCCGCCCGGCGCGTACTCCAGCGCGGCCGACGCGCCATAGAACTTCGGCGACTGATAGACGAGCGCGTTGCTGTCGTATAGCGCGCCGATAGGCACGTTCGTGTTCGTTCCGGGCCAGCCGGCGACCTGGTTCAGCCCGAGCCACGCGCCCAGGATGCTGCCGAAGTACTCCGCCGCGCGGACATCGGTATCGGCCATCGCATAGATCATCGGCGTGTACTGCCGTCCGGCGTCGAAGGTGCCGAACGGTCCCGAGACGCCGACCGTCGCCTGCTGGTTGAACACCGCGGTGCCGCCCGTCGTGTCGGCGAGCCCCAGCTTGCCGTTGCTGCTGTTGAACACGCCCTGCAACCGGAAGTTGACCCGGTAGCCGCCGCCGATGTCTTCGGTCCCCTTGATACCCCAGAAGCTCCCATAGAGGCTGCCGTCCTTGACGCCGAACACGTGGCCATTGTTGCGGGCGCCCGGCGCGAACGACGACGCAGCCGTGCTCTGATAGAAAACACCCGAATCGACCGCACCGTACAACGTGACCGACGACTGCGCATGCGACGCACCGGCGAATACCGCTAGCGCCGCTACGCCGCTCCACTTCAGTTTCATGGACGTCTCCTCAGCTTTTTATGATGATCGGGCGCGCCTGGCCGGGTACTGGCCTGCTGCCGGATGGCGCGGGGGCATTGCCGGCCTGACGCCGACAACGCGGATCATCCTCGAAAAATTTTGATGTCGACATTAATGTTTATACTGAGTCGACTACTGTGGCACGCAGAGACCACCGAGGGTCAAACGATATTCATGTCGACATTATTGTTTTATGGGAATACACTCCGAACCATCGTGACCTCATAGCGATCGCTATGACGACTTCACCTCTCACCCCGGAGATCCCCCACCATGAACTTCCTTGACGGCCACCTGTATCCCGAGAATCAGCAGCCCCTGATCATCACGGCGGCGCCCTATGCGCCGGGCTGGATTCCCTCGGACTTCCCGGAGGACATTCCGATCACGATGGACGAGCAGATCCAGAAGGCCGTGGATTGCTACGAAGCCGGCGCCACCGTGCTGCATCTGCACGTTCGCGAAGCCGATGGCCGGGGCAGCAAGCGTCTGTCCATGTTCAACGAGCTGATCGCCGGGGTGCGCGAGCGCGTGCCGGAAATGGTCATCCAGGTGGGAGGCTCCATCAGCTTCGCGCCTGAATCCGAGGGCGAGGCCGCCAAATGGCTCAGCGACGACACGCGGCACATGCTGGCCGAGCTCGATCCGAAGCCCGATCAGGTGACCGTGACCGTCAACACCACGCAGATGAATGTGACGGAGCACGCGGGCCTGGACGACTTCAGGGGCGTTTCGCGCGGATTCCCGAACCTCTACTCGACCTACAAGGACATGATCGTGCCTTCGAATCCCAGCTGGGCCGAAGAACACATCCGGCGACTGTCGGCTGCCGGGATCCAGAGCGAGTTTCAGGTCTACAACATCAACAGCTTTGAAACGATCGAGCGGATGATTCGGCGCGGCATCTACAAGGGGCCGCTGGTGATGAACTGGGTGGCGATCAGCGGCGGCATGGATCAAGCGAATATTTACAACCTCGCCAATATGCTGCGCGCGGTGCCCGACGGCGCCGTGGTCACGGTGGAAAGTTCGGTGCTCAATGTGCTGCCCATCAATATGATCGGCATCGCGCTGGGCCTGCATGTGCGGTGCGGTATCGAGGATGTGCTCTGGAACCAGACCCGTACGGGCAAGATGAGCTCCGTCGAGCAGATCAGGCAACTGGTGCGTATCGCCGGCGAATTTGGCCGTCCCATCGCGACGGCGAAACAGGCGCGGGAGATCATGAAGATCGGCGTCTTCTACGACACGGCGGAAGCGACGCTTCAGGCCAATGGCTTCGCGCCCAATCGCAACGGCGGTAACCAGGGATTCCTGCGCAAGCCGGTCTGAGCCTCCCCAAGGCTGGCGAGCCGCAATCGAATCGCGGCAGCCGATACATAACAGGAGATAGCATGACGAAAGTTGTTAAGTTCTACGAAACCGGTGGCCCCGAGGTTCTTCGTTTCGAGGACGTCGACGTTGGTGAACCGGGACCGGGAGAGGTGCGCCTCCGCCACGTGGCGGTGGGGCTTAATTTTGCCGACACGTACTTTCGCGGCGGTACGTACACGGTTCCGTTGCCGAGCGGTCTCGGCAACGAAGCTGCCGGCGTGGTCGAGGCGGTGGGCGCCGGCGTGACCCATCTGGCGGTGGGCGACCGCGTGACCTATACGGGCTTCATCAACACGCTGGGCGCCTATAGCACCGAGCGGCTGATTTCCGCTGCGCCGTTGATCAAGCTACCGGAGGCCATCAGTTGCGAGGCCGCGGCGGCCATGACCATGCGCGGGTTATCAGCGGCTTACCTGGTGCGCCGCATCTACCCGTTCAAGGCGGGCGACGCGGTGCTGCTGCACGCGGCAGCGGGCGGCGTCGGCCTCATTGTTTCGCAGTGGGCCAAATTGCTCGGGCTCACGGTGATCGGCACGGTTTCGACCGATGCCAAGGCCGAGGTGGCGCGCGCCCACGGCTGCGATCACACGATCAACTACAGCCATGAAGATGTCGCCAAACGCGTGCGGGAATTGACGGACGGAGTGGGGGTATCCGTGGTCTTCGACAGCGTTGGTAAGGATACCTTCATGTCTTCGCTGGACTCGCTCAAGCGCCGTGGGCTGATGGTCTGCGTTGGCACCGCCTCGGGCAAGATCCCGCCGTTCGATCCGCAAATTCTGGCCCGCAAGGGCTCGGTGTACCTGACGCGCCCGGGACTCGCCGACTACATCGCCGATCCGCTCGAAAAGGTGGAACTGGTCGACGAATTGTTCGGCCACGTGGCGGCGGGCCGTATCCGCATCGAGATCAATCAGCGCTATGCCTTGCAGGATGCAGTGCAGGCGCATCGGGATCTGGAGGCGCGAAAGACCACGGGTTCCTCCATCTTCGTGATTTGATCGCCCCGGCTGCGGCCGCCGGCGCGGCCGCCTGGGTCAAATTGTGGCGCGCCCGGTCAAGCGCGTGAATGGCGCAGTGCCGACAATGGGAAGCGGGCCAATAGTTGGCGCTGACGCATCTGGACGATTTCGCATCCGGGAATCAAGCCGATGCGTGCAACCTTCAATATCCACGGAGATGTCACCATGCACATCAATCTCCTCACCTGCTCGATTGGTGCCGAACTCAGGGGCGTGAGTATCGCCGACGTGACGAAAGACGATGCTCTGTTTGCCGAAATCAAGGCGCTGCTGCTGAAGCATCGGGTGCTGTTTTTCCGCGAACAGGAAATCACGCGCGCCGATCATGTTGCGTTTGCCAGCCGCTTCGGCGGTCTGGAGGACCACCCGGTCGCGAACACGGTGCCGGGCTACCCGGGCCTGATCGAGATCTACAAGAGCGAGAAACGAGACCACTTCGAAAATACCTGGCACAGCGATGCATCGTGGCGGGCCAATCCGCCCATGGGTGCGGTGCTGCGCTGCATTTCGTGCCCGGAAGTGGGCGGCGACACCATCTGGGTGAACATGGTGGAGGCGTACAGGAACCTGCCCGACGACATCAAGGCGAAGATTGCTGGCTTGCGCGCCAAGCACGGGATCGAGCATTCGTTCGGCGCGGTCATGACCGCCGAGGAGCGCGAAGAACTGGTGCGCAAGTATCCGCTGGTCGATCATCCGGTGGTCCGCACGCATCCGGAGACGGACGAGAAGATCCTCTACGTGGGCCCGTTCTCGACGCACTTCATCAACTACCATACGCCGGAGAACGTGCGCTTCGGGCAGGACAAGACGCCGGGCGCGAGCCTGCTGCTGAACTATCTGATCAGTCAGGCCGCCATTCCCGAGTACCAGGTGCGCTTTCGCTGGGAACCGGGCAGCGTCGCGATCTGGGACAACATGGCGACGCAGCACTACGCCGTGAGCGACTACTGGCCAGCGCCGCGCCGGATGGAGCGCGCGACCATCAGTGGCGACCGGCCGTTCTGAACGCCTCGTGCGCAGGGCGTAGAGCGGCGCGCCCGCGCAACGTCCTTCGTCTCTCCGGATTGGCGTCACGACACTCATGCAACCCGTCGACAAGCTGATACGCAGTGCGAGCCTGAACGGCTACATCGAACTGATGGAGTCGCTCGGGCGCGATCCTTATGCGTTCCTGCGCGCGGTAGGCCTGGCGTCGCGGGTGCTCGACAACCCCGAGGCGCTCATCCCGAGTCACGCTGTGCGAGCGCTGCTCGAAGCCAGCGCGCGCGAGACCGGCGTGGAGGACTTCGCGCTGCGGCTCGCGGCGCGGCGCACGCTTTCCAATCTCGGACCGATCTCGCTGGTGCTCAAGGAAGAGCCGACTCCACGGCAGGCGCTCGACACCTTGTGCCGCTACGAGAAGCTGCTGAGCGCCACGCTGATCACGCGCATCGAGGACGCGGGCCAATCCGTCGTGATCCGTGAAGAACTGCTGCCGAAACCCGGGCTCGCCACACGCCAGGCGATGGAGCTCGCGGTCGGCGTGAAATTGCGCATGCTGCGCGAGCTGATCGGCCCGCAGTGGGGGCCGCAGCAGGTTTGCTTCACGCATCGCCCGCCAGCCGACATGGCGCCTTACCGGGCCTTCTTCGGCCGCAATCCGATGTTCAACCAGCCATTCAACGGACTCGTCTGCGCGGCCGCCGACCTGCAGATGCCGCGCACGCGCGACGATCCGGGCGCCGCGTATTTCGCGCGCGACTATCTGGAGACGGCGCTGCAGCACCGCGATGAAGGCATCCGGGAAACCTGCCGTGAGCTGATCCTGGCCCTGCTCCCCGGCGGACGATGCACGGCGCAACTGGTCGCGCGGCATCTGCGCGTCGATCGCCGCACGCTGCATCGCCACCTTGGCGACGAGGGACTGACGTTTTCGGCGCTGCTCAACCAGACGCGCTCGGAGCTGGCGATGCGCCATCTGCTCGAGAGCGACTTGCCAGTCGGCGAAATCGCCGTGCTGCTGGGATTTTCTGCGCACAGCAGCTTCAGCCACTGGTTTCGTGCCGCCTTCGGCTGCAGCGTCTCGCACTGGCGCAGTCAATCGGCCAGCGACCAGGCGCCGGCCGATTGATCAGGATGACTGATCAGGCGGTCTTGCGCAGGAAGCCCTGGGTGCCGCCGTTGCGGTTCGGTGCGAAGCCGTTCGCGTGCAGCGATTCCTCGACCGTGTCGTAGAACACGCCGATCTTGCTGATCTCGCGCGCCGCTTTCGCGCTTGCGATTTCGCGGCCGAACTCGCGCGAGATGCGCACGAGTTGCTCGATCTGCTTCACGGTGCTCTGCTTTTGGGTGCGCGACTGGTTCCACAGGCAGTCTTCCGTGCCGCAGCGCACATGCAGGCCCATCGCAATGCCCATCATGTTCACCGGCAGCACGTTGCGCACGTTGCTCTCCACCGTTACCACCGCGCCATCGGGCACCGCGCGCATGAAGTTGCCGAGGCTGTAGACGTTCGGCGTATCCATGCCGCCGGCGATCGCCACCCAGTTCATGACCAGCGGGCCTTTATAAAAGCCGCGGCGCATCAGCCGCTCCACCGACTCGAAGCTGTTGAGGTTGTAGCACTGGAACGCGCTCTGGATGCCGGCGGCCGTGAGGCGGCGCACGTGCTCCTCGACCCAGCCCGGCTGCGCGGGCACGGTCATTTCCTTGTACGCGTGAAAGAGCGTCGGGTTCTCGCGCGAGGTGCCCTTGAAGTCGGCGTCTTCCGCCTGATCGGTGACGTTCATCTGCGAGGTGTTGACCGTCACCGTGACCTGGTCGGGCGTCGGTTCGAGATCGGCCAGCATGTGGCGCGTGTCGTCGGACAGCCACTTCGCCGCCTGCCCTTCGTTTTCAGGGGCGAACGAGATCGAGCCGCCCACCTGGATGATCATCTCCGGCACGCGCGCGCGCACGCCGGCGATCAGTTCATTGAACTTCGAGAGGCGCTTGCTGCCCTTGCCGTCCAGCTCGCGCACGTGCAGGTGCAGCACCGTGGCGCCCGCGTTGTAGCAGTCCACGGCCTTCTGGATCTGCTCCTCCATCGTAACCGGGATGTCCTCCGGGAAGTCGCTGGGCAACCAGCCGGGCGCATAGGGCGCGGCGGTGATGATCAGGGGCGGCTGGTTTTCGGGGAACAAGTGGCCGTCGAGAAAATTCATGATGCGTCTCCGGGGAATGGCTGCTGTCGATTCAGCAGGAGCGTTATCGGCGAGGCCGGAGCGCCGTCTTGCGCGGCGCGTCCCGGCTTCGATTCATGCTCATGAGTATCCGGAGTGCCGGCGATCCCCGCTTGCTTTACGGGGACAATCACTTGCTTTGTTGGGACACCGCCCGGGATTGCGTGCCGCCGTACTCGGCGCGATACAGTTGCCGCTTCGGCGCACGCGTGCGTTGCTGTGTCTCCCAGCCTTCGGCGAGCCCCACCTGGGCGTTCGACGGGGGCAGCATCGGCTTGCCGCGCACGAGATCGGATGCGCGTTCGGCAAGCATGATAGTCGGCGCGTTGAGGTTGCCGTTGGGCTCGGTCGGAAACACGGAGGAGTCGATCACGCGCAAGCCCTTCAGGCCCCGCACGCGCAGCTCGGAGTCGACCACGGCCATGTCGTCCTCGCCCATCCGGCACGAGCCGCAGGGATGCATGGTGCTTTCCAGATTCGCCCGCACGAAGGCGTCGATCTCGTCGTCGGTGCGTACGTCGGGACCCGGCGCGAGTTCGACATCGCGGAAGCGGTCCATGGCCGGCTGCCCAATGATCTCGCGCGTGAGCCGTACGCAGCGCCGGAAGCCCTCGCGGTCCTCTTCGCGATCCAGATAATTGAAACGGATCTCGGGATGCACGTAGGGGTCCGCCGTCGTGAGCCGCACGTGTCCCCGGCTCCTGGGCTTGTTCGGGCCGGTGAGCACCATGAAGCCATGCCCCTTGAACGGCTTGTCGCCGTCATAGCGCATGGCCGCCGGCAGGAAATGGAACTGGATATCGGGCCAGCGCAGCCCCGCTTCGGAGCGGATGAAACCGCCCGCTTCGAAATGGTTGCTCGCGCCCAGGCCGTCCTTGAACAGCAGCCAGCGCAATCCGATCAGGAACTTGTGCCACGGATCCATCTGACCATTGAGCGTGACCGGCTCCTTGCAGGCGTACTGGATGTAGATCTCGGCGTGATCCTGCAGATTCATGCCGACGCCCGGCAGCGCATGCTTGACCTCCACGCCCGCCGCGCGCAATGCCTCGGCAGGCCCGATCCCCGAGCGCTGCAACAGATGCGGCGAGCCAATCGGCCCCGATGCAATCAGCACTTCGGCGCGGCAGCGCACGGTATGCGTGACGCCGCCCCGGTCGTAGACCACGCCAACCGCACGCTTGCCCTCGATGATCACATGCCGCGTCATTGCATTGGTGACCACATGCAGGTTGGGCCGGTTCATCGCCGGGCGCAGGTACGCATTCGCCGTCGACCAGCGCACGCCGTCCTTCACCGTCATGTGCATCGCGCCGAACCCTTCCTGCATGTGGCCGTTGCAGTCGTCCGTATGGATGTAACCCGCCTGTACGCCCGCTTCGATCCACGCGCCGTACAGCGGATTCTTCATATTGTTGCCGTTGTTGGTCGAGAGCGGCCCGTTCGATCCGCGATACTGGTCGCCGCCGAATTTGTAGCTTTCGGCGCGGCGAAAGTACGGCAGGCAGTTACGGTAGCCCCAGCCGCGCGCGCCCAGTTCCTCCCATTCGTCGAAGTCGTATGCGTGGCCGCGAATGTAGACGAGCCCGTTGATCGACGACGATCCGCCCAGCACCTTGCCGCGCGGGCAATGTAGCTGGCGCCCGTTCAGATGCGGCTCCGGCGCGGTCTGATATTTCCAGTTGAATTTGCGCGTGTTCATGGGCAGGGAGAACGCACTGGGCATCTGGATGATGATGCTGCGGTCGCTGCCGCCATACTCGAGCACCAGCACGCTCACGGATGGATCCTCGGTGAGCCGGTTGGCCAGCACGCAGCCCGCCGATCCCGCGCCCACGATAATGTAGTCGTATTGCCCGCTTTCCATGATGAATTCCTGATTCGTTATCCTGACGAAAAGAACGCGCCTAGAAGCGCTGATCTCCCGTCGTGTATTGAGGCATGGTCTTTTCGATCTGCGAGATGAGCGCGTCTTCGCGGCGAAGGTCGAGCGAGCGGCTCAGCAGGTAATAGGCGATGCCCGAGACCAGCAGCCCGACGAGCCAGGCGAGGTCCACGCTGCCCATCGCCCGCGCCAACGGGCCGACGTAGACTTCGCTCGCGCCGTCGAAGATGCAGAAGAACGGGACCATCGCGGCAAACCCTATTGCGTACGAGATCAGGCCGCGCGCGCCCCACGTCCCGTAGATGTTGTTGTGCGGCAGGAAAAAGTGCGGAATTGCGTAGCGGCCCTTGCGCACGAAAAAATAGTCCGTGAGGTTCACGGCCGTCCAGGGCACGAGGAAATAAAGCATCACCACGAGATAGATGTTCAGCACCGAAAGCCCCTTGCCCGACGAATAGATGCTGAGCGCGACGCCAAGCTGCAGCACCACGACAAACAGGATCGCCAGCACGCGCACGCGGGGAGTAGGCTCGATCTTCCTGAACGAATCGAGGCCCGTGATCGCCGTGAGCTTCGCGCTGTAGATGTTCATCGCGATCACGGGCAGGAACGCCACGATCGTGACCGCCACCACCACGCTCCCGAGGCGCGGCGACAGATCGCTGCCCACCTGGTTGAGCGCCACGAGCACGTCGGTGGCGTGCAGGTGATCGCCGAGCCAGCCGCCCACCGCGATCATCCACGCGCCCGACAGCGACGCCCCGAGGAACACGGCGGCGATCAGCCGGCCGCTCGGCGTGTTCTTCGGCAGATAGCGCGAATAATCGGACACGTAAGGCGCATACGCGATGTTGTAGCTCGCCGCAGCCGCGAACTGCGTGATGAACCCGGTCCAGTTAAAGCCGAGCGGCGCGGGCGGCGGCGTGCCGGGCAGCGCCGCCGGCAGCGGCAGATCGGGCACCCAGTGCATGAGCACCGCCAGCGTGACGATGCCGTACAGCGGCAGCGACAAATACAGCGCCCACTTGAAGCTGCGATGCATCCAGTCGTGGCCGAGAATCGCGAGGACGGCTGCGGGCACGGTAACGATCAGGGCCACTCTGAGCGGGTCCCAGCCGAACAGCGCCTTGAGCCCCTGCATCATCAGCACGAGGTTCACGATGTTGAAACCCGCGAACACGAACAGCGTGGCGAGCAGCACGAGCACCACGCCGCGATAGCCGAACTGCGCACGCGACTGGATCATCTGCGGCAGCCCCAGATGCGGGCCCTGCGAGCCGTGGAACGCCATGAACAAGGTGCCGAACATGATGCCGAGCGTGCCGGCGACGGTGGTCCAGAGCGCGTTCAGTCCTACGCTCGGCCCAACGAAGCCGATGGTCATCGTAAAGAAGGTGAAGTTGCCGAGAAACCAGAATGGCCCCTGACGCGATAGCCGGTCCGTTCGCTCGTTCTCCGGAATGAAATCGATCGAATGCCCCTCGATGGCGCCGTGCTCGCCTGCGGTGGCCGCTGGTGTGGCGATCGGTGCTGCGACTCTGTCGTTTGCTTCCATCGTATGCCTCATGTCGTAATGGACGATGCTGCGTAGAGTGAGTAAAGGTCTGGACGCGCGGAGCAAGGCCCGCGAAGGCGAGCCGCTCCGCCGCGTGTCGACGGCTGACGGCCGGCATGGTGCTACGTGGCGCTACGTGGCGCTACGTGGCGCTACGTGGCGCTACGCGTCGTTCAGCGTGATCCAGACGGCTTTGGTCTCCATCAGCGAGTCGAGTTGCTCGGAGCCCAGATCCTTGCCGAAGCCCGATTCCTTGAAGCCGCCGAACGGCATCGCGGGATCGATCGTGCTGTGCGCGTTCACGTAGACGCTGCCGGCGCGCAGCTTCGGCACCAAGGCGTGCACGCGGTTCAGGTCGCGTGAGTAGATCGCGGCGGCGAGGCCATAGCGCGTATCGTTTGCCAGCGCGACGGCCTCATTCAAGTCGTCGAACGGCGCGCTCACGAGCACGGGGCCGAAGATCTCCTCCTTCACGACCTGCATGTCCGCTCGGCAATGCGCGAAGATCGTCGGTTGAACGAAATACCCCGCCCCTTCCACGTTGCGCCCGCCGTATACCAGCTCCGCGCCTTCGCGGCGCCCCGTCTCGATCCACGACATCACGCGCGCCTTCTGCTGCGCCGAAACGAGCGGGCTCACGAAGCAATTGCGATCGAGACCCGGTGCAATCTTGAGCGTGCGGGTATAGTCGATCAGCGCGGCGAGAAAGCGCTCGTGCACACCACGCTGCACGTAGACACGGCTGCCTGCGTCGCATACCTGCCCCGAGTTGAAGAACATGCCGTTGGCGACCGCTCGCGCCGCGGCTTCGAGATCGGCGTCGTCGAGCACGAGCACAGGGGACTTGCCGCCCAGTTCCAGCGTGACGCGCTTGACGCCATCGAGCGCCGCGCTGCCGACGTCGCGCCCCACCGCCGTGGAGCCCGTGAACGTCACTTTGTCGATGCCGGGGTGGCGCGCCATCGCCGCGCCGATCACGTCGCCGCGCCCGGTCACGACGTTCACCACGCCGTCGGGAATGCCGGCCTCCTGAACGAGCTGCGCGAAGCGCAACGTCGAAAGCGAGGTCAGCTCCGCCGGCTTGATCACCGCCGTGCAACCCACGGCGAGCGTGGCGGCCAGCTTCCACGCCAGGGTTTGCAGCGGGAAATTCCACGGCACGATGATGCCGACCACGCCCACCGGCTCCTTGCGCGTATAGGCAAGATAGTGGCCGGGCAGCGAAGGCTCGACGGTGCGTCCGTGCAGCTTGGAAGCCCAGCCCGCGAAGTAGCGGAACGTATCCACTGTGCCCTGAATGTCCACGTCGCGCGCCTGCGCCACTGACTTGCCGACGTCGATCGATTCGATCTCGGCAAGCTCATCGGCGTGCGCTTCAATGAGATCGGCGAGGCGGTGCAGCAGGCGCTCGCGCTCGAGCGGCTTCAGACGCCGCCACGCGCCGCCGTCGAACTGGGCGCGCGCCGCCGCGACCGCACGATCGAGGTCGACCGTCGTGGCAAGCGGAATTTGCGTGATGACGCCCTCCGTGGAGGGCTCGATCACGTCGAGCACATCGCCCTCGCCGCCCGGCACGAAGGCGCCGTCGATCAGCATGCGTTGCGGCTGCTCGAGAAAGCGCCGCGTCTGTTCATGCACGCCGAACTGATCCAGATAGTTTCGTACGATGGATTCCAATGCTGTCTCCTGGTCTCGCGCGGCGTCGTGCTGCCGCGCCGCGCGTGTTTAGGTGTCCTGCCGCCGACGCTTCAGCGTCGCTGCTGGCTGCGTGCGTGAAAGATCACGCCGATGGCATTCAACAGCAGTTGTGCGGCGAGGATGGGCGTGACGCCCGCCGGATCGTATGCCGGCGCCACCTCCACGAGGTCCATGCCCACGACGTTGCCGTGACTGCGGCGCGCGAGCCCCTGGATGATTTCGAGCACTTCGTAGTAGGTGAAGCCGCCATGGCTCGGCGTACCCGTGCCCGGCGCGATGGACGGATCGAAACCGTCGATGTCGATCGTGACGTAGTAGGCGCGGCCTTCGGGAATCCGTGCAAGCACGCCCTCCGTACCGAGGCGGCGCACGTCGCGCACGGAAAGAATGTCGGAGCCCGCCGCGCGCGCGGCATCGTAGTCGCTGCGGTTCGACGAAGAGACGTTGCGAATGCCGAGCTGCGTCATGCCGCAGATATGCTGCATTTCCGAGGCGCGCCGCAGCGGATTGCCGTGCCCATAGCGCACGCCATGACGCTCGTCGACGAAATCCAGATGCGCGTCGAAGTGCACGATGTGGATCGGACCGCGGCCCTCGAACGCCTGCATCACAGGGGCGTGAATCGAATGGTCTCCGCCCAGCGTCACGGGCATCGCGCCGTTCGCGAGGATCTTGCGCACCGCGCTTTCGATATTGGCGTTGCTCGCCGCCATGTCGGTGTGGACGATGTCGGCGTCGCCCACGTCCACCATGCGGACCTGGTCGCGCGTCAGGTAGAGCGCATCGTCTTCGTGATCGTAGGCGCCCGCATGGCCGAACGAGAACAGCGTGGACGCTTCGCGGATGCTGCGCGGCCCAAACCGCGCCCCCGAACGCCACTGCGTGCCCATGTCGTTGGGTGCGCCGAGAATCGCCACATCGGCGTCGATGCGATCCCAGTCGAGGCAGACCGGCGATTTCGCAAACGTGCAATGTCCCACGAACGGCAAGTCGAGCCGCCCGCTTTCGTACGTATTGCCCTGCATGAGTGTCTCCGTGTTGATCCGCTGGTGAGTCCAGTCAGTAATCGGTGAACGACCCGGTTTTTGTCGGGCCGCCCGTTTGAGACACTATGTCGGTATTATTTTTGAACGAAAATCCCGGGTATCAGATGTTCATATCGGAATATCCGAAGCAAGCGATCATGGAGAACGCGGGCAATGATGCAACTGCAGGACGTGGACCTCAAGCTACTCAGGGTTTTCATGCATGTCGTGCGATGCGGCGGCTTTTCAGCGGCCCAGGCGACCCTGAACGTGAGCCAGTCGACCATCAGTGAGCAGATGACCACGCTCGAAACGCGCCTCGGCCTCAAGCTTTGCGAACGCGGGCGCAGCGGCTTCCGCCTGACCGAGCATGGCCTCGCCACGTACGAGGCGGCCCAGCGCCTGCAGGTCGCCGTGGAGGCGTTCTGCATGGACACGGACGCACTCAAGCAACATATCGCGGGCAGGCTCTATCTGGGCATCATCGACAACACCGTGACGGACACGGCTTCGCCGCTGCCGCGCGCCTTGCAGAAGTTTGTCTCGCGCGGCGAGGACGTGCACGTCGACGTCTACATCGGCACGCCTGCGGAGCTCGAAGAGCGCGTGCTGGACGGCAGGCTCCACGTTGCGATCGGCCATTTCCCGATACACGTTCCGGGCCTGAATTACACGGAGCTCTATCTGGAGCCCGACGGGCTCTATTGCGGCAAGGAGAACCCGCTCTTTGCGGGCGCGCGGGAGGGCGGCGTGCAGACCGAGGCCATCGCTTCGAGCCGCATTGCGGCGCGCGGCTACCTGCAGCAGCAGGATCTGAAGATGCTGAGCGCGAGCAAGGCCGCGGCGACGGTCGACAACGTGGAGGCGCAGGCGATCCTGATTCTCTCGGGTGCGTACATAGGATTTCTTCCCAATCACTACGCGGCACGCTGGGTGGAGCGCGACGAGATGCGGCGCATCGGCCCCACACAGTTCGGCATGCAGTCGCCCTTTTGCGCCGCGACCCGCCGGGCTTCTGCCCCGCCTTCGATCCTGCAGGCGTTCATGGTCGACTTGCATGAAGTCTGGCTGAATGAACGCCCGGGCGAACCCGGGGGGCCGACATGAGAACAACTGAGTAAAGCGACGCCCGCGTGCGCACGCGGGCGGCTTCTGCGTGGCCGTGAGCGCTCAGGAAGTCGCGAGACGAACGCCCTGCGAACGCCCGGCCATGCCTTCGATCAGCGCAGCGACGTTCTCCGCCGTGGCGGCCGACAAGGTCCAGCCGAGATGCCCGTGCCCCGTGTTGTAGAACACACCCGGCATGCGTCCGCGGCCGACCTTCGGCAACATGCCCGGCAGCATGGGCCGCAGGCCAGCCCACGGAATCACGCGCGAGGTATCGACCTGCGGGAACAGACGCCGCGTCCATTCGACGAGCGGCGCGACGCGGTCCGCGCGAATGTCACGGTTAAAGCCATTAAGCTCGGCTGTACCGGCCACGCGGAAACGGTCCGCGCCCAGCCGGCTCGTGACGATCTTGGCGCTCTCGTCGAGCAGGCTGACCCACGGCGCGGCGCGTTGGCTCGTCTCGTCGTCCAGGCTCACGGTGATCGAATAGCCCTTCACGGGATAAACGTTCACGCGGTCGCCCAGCATCGAAGCAAATGCACGGCTGCTCACGCCCGCACAAACGACGATCCGGTCAAATATTTCGTCATGCGAAATACCTTGTTCGAGCCGCGAGAGCGCGAAAGTGCCGCCCGATTCGCGCCTGATTGCGGCGATCTGCGTATCGTAGTGGAATTCGACGCCGTGCCGCACGCATGCCTGTGCGAGACCGCGCGTGAACTTGTGGATGTCGCCGGTCGAATCGGAGGGCGTGAAGAAGCCGCCGAAAAACGCGCCCTCCAGTGCAGGCTCGATCTGCCGGATCTCCGCTGGCGTCACGGGCCGGCGCTCCAGGCCGCCTTCGTTCAGGATGGCGTTGACCTTCGCGGCCACGTCGAAGCTCTTGCGGTCCTTGAAGATGTGCAGGATACCGCGCTGCTCGAGGTCGAACGCGATCCCCTCCTTGCGCGCGGTCTCGAACAGGTGCTCGCGGGCCGCAATCGCGAGGCGCACCGTTTCCAGCGTGTTCGCGCGATAGTTTGGGATCTGCCGCAGAAATTCGGCCATCCACGAATATTTGTGCCAGCCGGGACGCGGATTGACGAGCAGCGGCGCATCGCGCGTGAGCATCCAGCGCAGGCCTTTGAGCACGGTGGCGGCGTTGTTCCAGACTTCGGCGTTGCACGCGGAAAGCTGGCCGCCGTTCGCAAACGACGTCTCCATCGCGCTATAGCGATGGCGTTCGAACACGTCAACGCGAAAACCGCGTTTTGCGAGGGCGTAAGCGGTCGTGACGCCGGTAATCCCGGCGCCAATAATGGCGATTCGTGACATGACATGGTCCAGATTAAATTGAGCACTGTCGTTTCCGACACCTGTGCCCCATCTGTCCATGTACCTGAGAGTTTCTTTCCGGACCCGCGCAGAACGCGCTGGACGGAAATCTCCTTCGGTGGGCGCGTTCGCGCCGCTCTCCAGATGTTCTCGTTGCAGGGTCCTTGTGCCTGAGAGTTTCCGGGGCGGTTGCTCCGTCGGCGCCGTCCAGTGCTTTCGCAGTGACGGTCTCTCCCGCTGCATTTCATCGAACAGCGCAACGATAGCGGGCCGTTATTGCGGCTGCAAGCAGTTTTTTCGATCGAGCGCCAAATCCGCGGCCGGCTACCGGGTCTCTTTCCACTTTGAAACCGTCGTGCCAAAGTGCTTTCTGAACCAGAAAGCAAAAGCGCTTGAACTGGAAAAACCGAGCAGATCGGCCAGTTCGGAGAGCGAGCGATCGCTGTCGAGGATCTGCCGCGACGCGAGTTCACAGCGCACAACCTGCAGCAGCGCCGAAAAGCTCGTATTTTCAGCGGCCAAACGCCGATGCAAGGTACGCCGATCCACGCCGAGATGTCTCGCCACCTGGTCGGCCGTGGATCGGCCATTGGGCAGCATCGCGACAATGACCTGGCGAATGGTATGCGTGGCACTGTCATTCGCACCGGACAAAGCCTGCTCCAGAAAACGGCGGGCATAGTGCGCCATCTGCGAATCGGCGGGAGGCCGGCACGCCGCGAGGTCTTTTGCGTGACACACAATGCCATTGAAGCTGGAATTGAATTCGACCGCCAATCCAAAAAACGCCTTGTGGCAGGTTGCGCTATCCGGCGGGCGGTGCTCGAAGCAGACGCTTCGTGGCCGCCAGCCACGCCCCAGGAGTTCCCGTATGCTCCGGTACAGCACGCCAATCGCCATTTCTATGGATTGCCGAACCGAATGCTTGTCGCCCACCAGAATATTCTGGCGAATCAGAACGGCATCGCCATAGTCTTCAATGCGGGTCAACAGCGATGCATTGATCAAGCGGATATAACGGCACAGGCTCTCGAGCGCCTCGCGAGCCGTAGGCGCTTCACTCATCACCGCGCTGATCGGCCCGAGGTTCGAAAGCCGCCGGCTCATCGCGAGTCTCAAGCCGAAATCCTCCACCTTTGCCGCGGCGGCGCTGCTTTCCAGCAACTCGCGTACCGCGGCTGTGCTGATAGGCGCGTCGGGATTGACCAGATCGCGTGCGCTCAAGCCAACCCTGCGCAACATGCGTGCAGGATCCAGCCCGACGTCGCGGGCGAGATCCGCATAGCCGGTAAGGCTTGCGCTGCGGATCGTGAGCATGGATCGCTGCATGGCAGTGTCCCAATTTAGACATCGAATGTCCCAAATAATACATTGGCGTCGATCCCGCGGCGATATTCTTCCGGTGTGAAATTTTCTCCGAGGAGACACACCATGAACTTTCTCGACGGACATCTGTTCCCTGAAAACCAGCCGCCCCTGATCATCACGGCGGCACCTTATGCGCCGTCGTGGCTGCCATCGGACTTCCCCGGGGAAATCGCCGTGACGATGGAGGACCAGATCCAGAAGGCCGTGGACTGCTACAACGCGGGCGCCACGGTGCTGCATCTGCACGTGCGCGAGCTGGACGGCAAGGGCAGCAAGCGCCTCTCGAAGTTCAATGAACTGATCGCCGGCGTGCGCGCGCGCGTGCCGGAGATGATCATCCAGGTGGGCGGCTCCATCAGTTTCGCGCCGGAAACCGAAGGCGCGGCAGCCAAGTGGTTGTCGGACGACACGCGCCACATGCTGGCCGAACTGGACCCCAAGCCCGACCAGGTGACGGTGACGGTCAACACCTCGCAGATGAATGTTCTCGAGCAGTTCGATGCGCGCGACATCAAGGGCACGTCGATGGAAGACCCGGCGGTGTTCAACGCGTACAAGGAAATGACGGTGCCCGCGCAACCAGGCTGGGTCGAGGAACATGTGCGCCGCCTCACGGCCGCCGGTATCCAGAGCGCGTTCCAGTGCTACAACATCAACAGCTTCGAGTCGGTTGAGCGGCTCATGCGCCGCGGCATCTACAAGGGCCCGCTGGTCATGAACTGGGTGGCCATCGGCGGCGGCATGGATGCCCCCAACCTCTACAACATGGCCAACTTCGTGCGCGCAGTGCCCGACGGCGCGGTGTTGACGGTCGAAAGCTCCGTGCTCAACGTGCTGCCGGTGAACATGATGGGCATTGCGATGGGCCTGCACGTGCGCTGCGGCACCGAAGACAACCTGTGGAACCAGTCGCGCACGGCCAGGATCGGTACCGCCGCGCAGATCGAGCAACTGGTGCGCATCTCGCGCGAGTTCGGCCGGCCGATCGCCACGGCCAAAGAGGCTCGCGAGATCTCGAAGATCGGCGTTTTCTACGAGACGGTGGACGAAACCCTGGCGGCCAACGGCTTCGCGCCGAACCGCAATGGCGGACAGCAAGGCTATCTGCGCAAGATCGCCTGACGAAAACTGAAGGAAGACGTCGCGCATGCGGCTCCCGTGCACGGCGCCTTCTTATATTCTGCATGACTAATTAAAATAATACGGATGAGACAAATTGAAAAAGTGCGTAGTCGGGATTTCACTTTCGCTTTCGATTACTGCGGCGTATGCACAAAGCAGCATTGCGCTTTACGGCGTGGTTGACGATGCCTTGACGTTCAACTCGAATGCCGGCGGACAACGCCAATATTTCCTGACCAGTGGCGCAAAGACCGCGAATCGCTGGGGGCTGACCGGAACCGAAGACCTGGGCGGCGGCGTCAAAACGCTGTTCTCCATTGAAACGGGATTCTCCAATAACAACGGTGCACTATTGCAGGGCGGCGCGATTTTTGGCCGTCAGGCATACGTCGGTCTTTCCAGCAATCTCGGCACGCTCACTTTTGGCCGCCAGTATTCGAGCGGCTACTGGTACGTGGGCGGACCGCTGACCTCGGGCGGAGGCTGGGCTTTCAGCGGCTCGGGCTACGGCGCGCATCCTGGCGACGTCGACAATCTCGACAGCTTCAATCGCGTCAACAACGCCGTGATCTACACCACGCCCAAAATCAACGGGCTCACGGGCTCGGCCATGTACAGCTTCGGCGGCGTTCCGGGCTCGACAGCCGAACATCAGATCTGGGCGCTCGGCGCGGGCTATGCGAACGGCTCCATCACAATGGGTGTTGGCTACCAAGTGGCGAACCAGCCCAACTTTTCGTTCTACGGCAACAACCCCTCGTCGAGCACGACCGGCAACAACATGTGGAGCCCGGTAAACCAGGGCTACGCCTCCGCCGGCTCGCAAAAGATATTCTCGGCCGGCGCCGCGTACACCCTCGGCAGCGCGACGATTGCCGCCATCTACAGCAACACGCGCTATAGCGACCTCGGCACGACGGCGGTCGCCGGGTTGAACCCCACGGAAGCAGGATACCGGGGAGGCGAAACGTTCAACGTCGGCGAGCTGAATTTCAAATACATGTTGACCCCGGCATTCCTGCTCGGTGTGTCGTACGCCTATACCCACTCGTCCGGCGTCAACGACGCCCGCTATCAGCAAGTCGATTTCGGCCTCGATTACTTCGTTTCGAAGCGAACCGATTTTTACGGTGGAGCGATATACCAGCACGCGGCGGGAACGAATTCGCTGGGCATGCCCGCAGTCGCGGAAATCGGCCCCACTACGCCGTCGTTGAACAATCACCAGATCGTGGCGATCCTCGGCTTTGGCCACCGCTTCTGAAGCAGCGCAAGCGCTGGCAGCGTACAACACCATCGCAGGAGACAAGCATGCATATTCCGTGCGCCGATTCCGGGGTAAGGCCCGATCTGGCCGTGCACACCGCCCCCGCCGATATTCGTGGATCGTGCTCGCGCTCACCATCGGCCTGATGCTCTCCGACTATATGTCGAGGCAGGTGCTCAACGCCGTCTTCCCGGCGCTCAAGGCAGTCTGGAATCTCTCCGATGCGCAACTCGGATCGTTCAACAGCGTGGTCGCGCTGATCATGAGCATCTTTCCGGCGCATATGCGCTCCTCGCTGACCGCCGGCTTCATGGCGGGCGCCGCGCCCGGCTCGGTGATCGGCATGGCGCAGGGCGGCATCATCACCGCGCATCTGGGATGGCGCTGGGCCTTCGGCGTCATGGCCGCATTCGGCCTCGTGCTGGTCGTGCTCTATCGCGCCATCGTGACCGAGGCACAGCTCGCGGTCGCTTTTCGCGTTCCCGTGGGCACCTTGCAACTCGTGCTGATTGCTGCCGGAATGTTCGTCGTGTCCGGCACCAATGGCCCGTCCGGCGCGATGGTGGCCAACGTCACGCCCGCCGCCATTCACGCCTCCGTCTTCGCGACACTCACGCTCGCGAACAGCCTGCTCGGCATGGCGCCGGGGCCGTTCGTCACGGGTCTCGTCGCGGGCCGCATCGGCCTGCACGGCGCGTTGGAGGTGCTGCCCTGCGTCACGCTCGTTTCGATACTGGCGTTTGCGCCAGGCAGGCGGCATTATGCGGGGGACTTCGAACGCGCAAGGCGAGCACAAGCGTGAGCGCAGAGCCGATCATTCGGGCGAAGCACGGCTAAGGTGCCGGACCGCAAAGTTTATGTCCCGGCGCACGCGCAATCAGAACGCCGTGCGCAGCCCGAGCCCGGCGGAATAGCCGCTCGAATAGCCGCTTGCGCGATCATGCATGTACGCGGCCCGAAGAACGTATCGCCGCTGAAGCGCCCCGCCCCGCCGTTCGACGGCCGCATGAACGCTTCGAGCGCGAACTGCACCGCATAGCCGCCGCCCAGATCTTCCTGGCCGCCAATGCCCCAGAAGCTCGTCGTGAAGCCGCCCGAATTCATCGCGTATGCACGCGGCTTTCCGAGACTCTTTTGCGTGCCGGCATAGACATCGACCAGCCCATAGAGCGAGACGGATGACTGGGCCAGTGCATGGCCGGCCACGGAGGCAAAGAACGCGCCGCCGGCCATCCTCAGCAAGTGGCGTTTCATCAAGGGCGCGAAGCGCCGGCGCCCTGATAAGCAGGCGATATAAGTAGGCATACTAATAAATTGTGAGGAGGCGATTGAGTGGGAAAGATGCGGTACGGCTCACGTGCAGCACGCGTGAGCGCTCCCGAATCGACAACGACTGCCGAAAACCGCGACGCGCGACGGAGCCATCGGGCGGGCCTCTGCCTCGGCCCGTCAATGCTCCATCGCGCCCGGCCGCCGTTCAGAACACGTGGCGAATACCCATCCGTCCGACCGCCTGCTTCTGGTTGCCCGAAGGATTGAAGCCCGCGATCTGCGCGACAGCCGCATCGCCCGCCGCCTTCTGGAACACGCCCATCACATAGACGCTCGTGCGCGTGGACAGCGCGTACTCGACGCTCAGGTTGAACTGGTTGTACTTCGGCTCGCCGTCCGTCGCGTGGTCGCGGCCCGTCGTGTACGTATAGCCGGCGCCGATCGTCACAGCCGGTGCAGGCGTGACGATCGCCGAGAGCTCGTAGTTCTGGAAGGTCGCGTCGTGCCCCGCGCTGCCCTGCTGGAAGTTCGTGTTCGTGAAATCGGCCTGCACCTTGAGCCACTGCACGACCTGGTACGACGCGCCGACACCGAACACCTTCTGCGCGCGCGCCGCGTCGAGGTAGTCGCCGTAGATGGCGTTCGTGAAGCCCGGATAGTTCTGGTAACCCTGCGTCGACACGCCCGGATCGTTGATCCGAAGATAGCCGATGCCGAAGCCCAGCGGGCCCGCCGCATAGTTCGCACCGACGCTGAAGGTCGCGTTGTCCGAGAACCGGCCCGCTTGGCCGCCGAACGAATAGAGACCGCCAAACGTGAAGCCGGCCATCGTCGGGCTGCGATACTTGACGGCGTTCGAGATGGGAAAGCCGTTGTCGGTGTTGTCCATATCGTTCGGGTGTGCGAAATAGTACCCGCCGATGTTGCCGTTCAACGTATAAGGCTCGACGAAATCGACGACCGAATCCCACTGGCGCCCGAACGTCAGCGTGCCTGCCCGCTGGCTTTGCAGGCCCACATAGGCGTTGCGCGAAAAGGCAAGACCGCTGCCCAGACGCCCGGAGTTCAGGTCGAACCCGCTTTCGAGCCGGAAAATCGTGGCAAGGCCCCCGCCCAGATCCTCGGTGCCGCGCACGCCCCAGCGGCTCCCCGCCGTCACGCCCGACGCAAGCTGTACGAGGTGACTGCCCTGTACGTTGCTGACCACGTCGACACCGTCCTCCACAATCCCGTATAACGTGACTGAACTCTGTGCATGGGCCGGCAACGCGACGACCATGACTGGAATAATCGCTGCAAGTTTTTTAATCATATAATTTATTCGGACAACTATATTCCCGGGAGCCCGTCGCGCTATTCCCGGGCGGTGGCCGGCTATGCCGGAATAGGCCGGGGCCTGTTAGCCGTGGTAAGCCTCGAGCAAGGCGGCGGCCGCGCGGAAATCGGGCGTGAGCGGCCGGTCGCGATCGAGGAACGCCACCTTGCCGCGCAGCGCGGCATACAGCGCCGCGGTGGCCGGCGAAAGCGTGAAGGCCGGCTGCTGTTGCTTGCGCAGATCGACGGCCTGGCCCGCGTAGATCAGCTCGATGCCGAGCAGCGTGAAGCTGTTGTCGATCTGCTGTTGCACGCGCTCGACCACGCTCGGCGCATTGGTGGCGATGTCCTCGATGCCGCCGGCCACGGGCAGGTAGTCCATCGAGACCGGCATCGCGAGCGCCTTGTTCGCTTCCGCCAGCGCCACCGGCGGCTTCTCCATCGCGCCGAACGCATGCACCGTATGCTCCGTGCCAAGGAAACGCGAGAGGCCGCTCAGTTGCGGATCGTTCAACTTTACGATGCGCTGGGCCGACGCCAGCGAGTTATGGCCGAGCACGAGCCCAAGCTCTTCGAACGACAAGACCCACGGCAGCGGCTCGAAGTTGGCGCTCGGCAGCACGGCGCCCGTCACCCCGTTCGCATCCACATAGCCGTGGCGGTCCTGCCAGCGCGTGGAATGGGCCTTGACGCCCACCGCAACGCCCGGATTGTCGTCGGACGAGTTGAGCTGGATGTTCAGCAACGCCTGCGCGTCGGCATAGGTGCGCTCTTCCTCGCCGAGCAGATAGACACCGTCCCGGAAACTCAAGGGGTCCTGCAGTGCACGCTTGTCGTCGCGATTCCAGATGCTGCTGCCGGCCAGCAGCGCGCGCAATTCCCCGCCCGCGCGCACGGTATAGGGGAACGGCCGCAACGCCAGCGTGTCCTGCAGGAAGGGCGAGACGTTGCCGTTGAACGCCTGCAGGCTCAATGCATAGACCAGTCTCGACATTTCGAGCAGGTGCCCCATGTCGTTGAGCGCGAGCGCAGCCATGCCCGCAGAGTAGGCGTTCGAGCTCAGGATGGCCAGCGCGTCCTTGCCATAGGGCTTGATCGGCTCGATGCCCGCCGCCTGGAGCGCCTGCATCGCCGGGATCTTGCGGCCCTGATAGTAGACGTCGCCTTCGCCGAGCATCGCGAGACCCACGTGGCTCAGAATGGTGATGTCCGCTTCGCCCAGCGAGCCGCCCGAGGGCATCGCCGGCGTCACGCCGCGATTGAGGAACTGCACATAGGTCTCGACGATGCTGGTCTGCACCCCCGCGCCGCCATCGAGCATCGCGTTCAGGCGCGCCGCCATCGCCGCGCGCGCCGTGCGTACGTCCATGTCGGGGCCGACGCTGCCCGAATGCGCGTGAATCAGGCCGACGTTGAAGCGTCCGGACGCGTCGATGATCTCCTGGGTCAGCTTGCCCTTGGCGTCGACCATCGAGCGGTCCTTGTTCTCGCCGACGCCCGTGGTCAGTCCATAGATCTGCTGGCCGGCCTGCGCGGCTTCGAGCAGCACCGCGTGCGCGGCCGCAACGCGCTTCATCGCAACCGGCGCGATGCTGATGGTCTCGCCATCGGCAATACTGGCGATGATCTGCGGCGTGGCCGAATGACCGTCGAGCACGACATCGGCGAATGAGAAAGGCGCGTGGACCAACATGGTCACAATCAGCGCGCAGCGAACGGGTCGCAACATGATTCGATATCCTTGGTTAAAGTTGAGTTTGACGGGGCAGACGGGCAATGGAAATCAACGCGGCAACGCTTGCGGCCATCACATACCATGCGGGCGCAAACGCGTTGCCCGTGCTCTCGGTCATCCAGGTCAGGATGGCCGGCGCAAAGCCGCCGAAGATCGTGACCGCCGCGTTATAGGAAAGCGACATGCCGGTGGAGCGCACACGGGTGGGAAACAGCTCGGAAAGCGCCGAAGGCGCAACGCCGGTGAACAGCGCGACCATCACGCAGAACGCCACCTGCACCACGATCAGCGCGCTCAGCGTATGCGCGGCCTGCAGCCAGGCGAGCAACGGCCAGGTGCCGGCCAGCATCAGCAAGGCGCCCCAGGTCAGCACGGCGCGGCGGCCGAATCGATCGGAGAGCCCACCGGCATAGACGCAGCCCACGGCCATGAAGCAGTTGCCGATCAGCGCCGCGAGGAATGCGTGCCGCCCCGAAAAATGCAGGGTTCGCTGCACGTAGATGGGCATGAAGATGATGAGCACATAGACACAAACCGCCCACAGCACCGAGAAGCCGAGGCCGGTCGCGAGCGCTTTCGGATAGTCGCGAACGACCTGCATCAGCGGGGTTTTGGCCGCCTGATGCGCACGATGCTGGCGATCCATCTCGGCTTCGAACTGCGGCGTTTCGTGGAGCGTCTTGCGCAGCCACAAGCCCACCGGCGCGATGGCGAGACCGACGATGAACGGCACGCGCCAGCCCCATTCGCCCACCTGCTCGCGCGTCAGCAGCAGCGTGACGGCCGTGGCCACCAGCGCGCCGAGAATGTTCGAGATCGCCATGCTCGCCTGCAGCCACGAGGCGTACTTGCCTTTTTTGTCCGGCGGCGCATGTTCGATCAGGAACGCTGCCGCGCCGCCTGCTTCACCGCCTGCGGAGAACCCTTGCAGCATGCGTCCGCAGACGATCAGCAACGGCGCGCCGACGCCAATCGCGCTATAAGGCGGCGCGAACGCGATGATCGCGGTGCCCAGCGCCATCACCAGGATCGTGACGCTCAACGCGGCCTTGCGGCCCGCGCGGTCGCCGTAGACGCCGAGCACCAGCGCGCCGAGCGGGCGCACCACGAAGCCCAGCCCGAAGGCCAGGAACGCCTGCAGCAATTCCGCGCCGGCATTGCCTTGCGTAAAGAAGTTCTGCGCGATATAGACCGCGAAAAACGCGTAGACCGAAAAGTCGTACCACTCCAGCGCATTGCCGATGGAGGCCGCCAGCACCGCGCGGCGTCCCGTCTTCAGCGTACTGGCCGGGGGCGGAACCTCGGCGCCGGCGTTCGTTGCCGCCGCGTGACTAGCCGCATGACTCGCAGCATGACTCGTATTGGACATGGGCTCAGATCCGGATATAGGACAAGGACTTGCGTTCGGCTTCGTCGAGCGCTTCGGGGTAGCCCGCATCGGCATAGCGCATGACGCCCATCGACGTATCGTTGGTCATCGACAGTTGCAGGCGCTCGTCGGCTTGCGCGGTGCCGTCCGCGACCACGGTCACGCCCGCGCTCGTCATGTAACCGCTATAGCCGCCGCCGCCCGAATGAATCGCAACGAGATCGGCCATCGACGAGCAGTTGACCATCGCGTTGAGCAGCGGCCAGTCCGCGATCGCATCGGAGCCGTCGCGCAGGTTCTCGGTCATGATGTTCGGATGCGCCATCGCGCCGGCGTCCAGGTGGTCGCGCGTGAACGCCACGGGTCCGCTGAGCACGCCTTCGCGCACCATGCGATTGACCGCGAGCGCAAGCGCCGTGCGCTCGCCATGACCGAGCCAGGCGATACGCGCCGGCAGCCCTTCGAATGGCACGTATTGGCGCGCGAGCCGGATCCAGTTCGCGACGATCGTGTTGTCCGCGAAATGCTCGAGCAGATAGTCGTCGATCTTGCGAATGTCGTCGGCCTCGTTGGACAACGCGATCCAGCGGAACGGACCAATCGCGCGGCAGAACAGCGGACGCAGAAACGCCTCGGTGAAAACCGGAATCTCGAACGCGCGCTCGACGCCGCCTTCCTTCGCATGGGTGCGAATCAGGTTGCCGTTGTCGAACACAATCGCGCCGCGATCCTTGAAGCCGAGCATCGCATTCACGTGACGCACGATCGATGCGCGGCTCGCGTTCATCAGCGCGGGAATGTCGGTGGCGCGCAACGCGCGCACCTGTTCGAGCGTATGCCCAAGCGGCACGTAGCCGTAGACGAGATCGTGAGCGGCGGTCTGGTCGGTGACGATGTCCGGTATCACGCCTCGCGCGAGGATCTCCGGATAGATTTCGGCCGCATTGCCGAGCAAGCCGACCGATAGCGGCTCGCGCCGCGTTTGCGCGTCGCGGATCATCGCGAGCGCTTCGTCGAGATCGCGCGCCTGCTTCTCGAGAAAACCGATCTTCAGCCGCTTGTCGATGCGCTCCTGATCGATCTCGACGGTGAGGATGGCCGCGCCCGCCATGCGGCCCGCGAGCGGCTGCGCGCCGCCCATCCCGCCCATGCCCGCGGTCAGGATGAAGCGTCCGCGCAGATCGTTGTCGAAGTGCCGCTCGGCAATCCGCGAAAAGATTTCATAGGTACCCTGGATCACGCCTTGCGAGCCGATGTATTGCCAGTCGCCCGCGGTGAGACCGCCCCAGCAGATCAGGTTCTTCTGCTCGAGATCGTAGAAGTTCTCCGCCTTGGCCCACTGACCCACCATGTTGCAATTCGCCATGATCACGAGCGGCGCGCGCGCATGCGTGCGCAGCAGGCCGATCGGCTTGCCGGACTGCACGACCAGCGTCTGGTCTTCGGTCATCGTCTTGAGCGCGTGAACGATGGCGTCGTGCGAAGGCCAATCGCGCGCGGCGCGTCCGAGCGCGGCATAGACGATCAACTGAGCCGGATCTTCCCCCACGGCCAGCACGTTTTCCAATAGGCGCAGCAGCGCTTCCTGTCGCCAGCCTTTGCACCGCAGCGCGGTCCCGGCCGTCACGTTGAATTCGCGTTTCATCTCTGGTGTTCCTTTATTCGGCTTTATTCCGCGAGCGCATACGCGGACAGATTGATGCCGAGCGCTTTCTCGACCGGCGGATAAACCGCCGCGTCGCGCACGGACGACGACAGCGGCAACTGCGCCTTGTGAACGTGCAGCACGAGGATCTCCATGCCTTCCTTGAGATTGCCGGCGCTCACGGGCTGCCCTTGCGAATCGAGCGTGGTGATCACGTCGGGATAGCTGGCGATGCGCGCGCCGTGCGCGTCGTCCACGGCCATGTGCTCGTTCATCACGTGAATCAGGCAGCGTTGCGCGCCGGTGCCGATTTCCACCACGCCCACGTCGAAGGCTTCATCGGTGTACTTGAGCGTGTTGCGCACGACTTTGCCGCTGCCGATGATCGAGCCTTGCGTGGCTTTGCAGATCGCGTCGACGAGCGCGGCCGGCCCCTTTGCCTGCGCCGCGATGATCGCTTCGCCGAGCGCCAGTGCGCGGCTCACGCCGCCGAGCGCCGCGTGCTCGCGCACATAGCTGGCGCGCACCGGATTGCGGCAACTGGCGATGAATCCGCCGGACATGTCCGAGGCTTTGCGCAGCACCGGCGATACCCTCGCGGTCGCGCCGCGCACCACGAGCTCCATATACGCATGCTTCGCGCGGTTGCCGCCGGCGGCGGCCTGGATCATCGGCTGCGAGCTCGAAGCGAGGCCGAGCGAGCCCATGTCGCCGGTCGGATGAGCGCGGATGTCGCCAACCGCGTCCACGACCTTGGTGCCGAGCAGCGCCGAGGGCAGCCAGCCGTTGAGCGTGCTCGACATGCCGTTCTGCCCGATGATCAAGCCCGCGATCGGCGCGCCCAATGCGTCCTGCACGAGCTGCACCGCCCTCACGTAATCGGCGCCGAGCATCTCCCACTCGGTGAGGCCGCCGGGCGCGCCGATCGCGGCCGCGGTGGCCACCCACGCGTCGTCGGGCAGCTCGTCCATCGACACCAGTTCAGGGCGCCCGATCGTAACCGCGAGCGTGCCCAGTTCGCGGCCGTGCGCGGCCCAGCCGCCGCCGCCGCAAGCGAACACCGAGCCGCCTTTCACAGCGGCTTCGACGTCCTTCAAAGTCAGGATGCGTCCCATGTTTTTCCCCTTGGTTCGTTAAAGAAGTGCTCGACCTGGCGCGCGCTCGCTGCGTGCTGGCAGCGAGACCGGCGAACTGCGCGGCGATCGAATGGGGGAAGTCTAGGGAACCAATTTTTTATCGCGTTATTGCTTTTTTATGGCGAGAACATAACGCGATGTTATGGGGCGGGTATACGCGAATACGCAGCGAACAAGCCGCGAACAAGCCGCGAACACGCTGGACACGCCCGGAATCAGAGCCCGGTGCGCAGCGTTTCGAGCGTGGCGATGAAGGCCTGCGCCGTGCGCGACAGCGGTTCCAGCACGGCGTGAATGACACTGACCGGCGCGGCGATCACGGGCTCGACCGGCCGCACGACCATGTTCGACCAGGCCGGACCGCCGATCGTCAGTTCGTCGATCAGCGCGATGCCGACGCCGGCCTGAACCAGCGCGCAGGCCACGTGAGCCTGCTGGACTTCGGTCTTGATGCGCAGCGGGCAATCGGCGTCGACGAACATCTTGCGCACCAGTTGCCCGAACGGAATGTCGCTGCCATAGCCGATGAGCGGCTGATCGACGAGGTCGCGCACATTGAGCGTGTCGAGCCGCGCGAGCGGATGCCCGACCGGCAGCGCCGCGACGATGCGGTTCTCGTAGATCGGCCGGACCTGCACGTTGGGATGCGTCTCCTCCATGAACGCGATGCCCAGATCGACCTGCTGCGTGAGCACCGCCTGCAGCAGGATATTGGGCAACAGCGTGTGCAGGATGATGCGCGCATCGGGCAGGCGCTCGTAGAACCGCGCGATCGCGCGCGGAATCAGCGACTGCCCGAGATTCGGGCTGCACGCGATGCGCAGGTGGCCCATGCGGTTTTCGATCAGATCGTCGGCGACCTCGTTGACGCGCTGCACGCCCTGATAGACCACGTTCACTTCGGTAAAGAGCCGCCGCGCCTCGGGCGTGGGGTAGAGCCGTCCCTTGATGCGCTCGAACAGCGAGAGCCCGAGCCTTTGTTCCGTATAGGAAATCAGCCTTGAAACCGCGGGTTGTGAGACGTGCAGGAGCTTGGCCGCGCCGCTGATGGAACCCGTCAGCATGATGGCGCGAAAGACTTCGATTTGCCTGAGATTGAGTCGCAAGCGATTAACCTGATGTTATGTGGACGGGACAAATAAGCATAAGACATTTTGGGATGCCGATGTCTACACTTCCCGCAATTCAGGTGACACCGAAGCGCTACGGGCGCGGGAGACGGAGGCAAGATGAGCGATTTCGATCTGGTGGTGCGCGGCAATATCGTCGATGCGGAGCGCGTCGTGATGGACGGCTGGCTGGCAGTGCGCGACGGCCGCGTGGCGATGCGCGGTAACGGGACGCCGCCCGCCGCGAGAGATTTCGTCGATGCACGCGGGCAATGGGTGATGCCCGGCGTGATCGACGGACAGGTGCATTCGGGCAGTCAGGCCAATCAGGAAGGACTGGGCCACGCGTCGCGCGCGGCGGCGGCCGGCGGCGTGACGGTGATGGTCGACATGCCTTACGACGATCCCGAACCGGTGGCCTCGCGCGCGCAACTGGACGCGAAGATTGCCGAGGTCGAGCGCGATTGCCACGTCGACGTGGCGTTGTTCGGCACGCTCAACGACAAGCACGGACTTCAGGCCGCCGCCGGCCTGATCGACGGCGGCGTGTGCGCATTCAAGTTCTCGACCTTCGAGGCGACACCAGGCCGCTTTCCGCGCGTGGAAGAAGACGACCTCTACGAGGCGTTCCGGCTGATCGCGCCATCGGGTCTCGTGTGCGGCGTGCACAACCAGATGCAGGACCTCACGCGCAAGAACGTGACCCGCATGATCGAGGCGGGCGACACCGGCTGGGACGCCTTCCTGCGCGCGCACACGCCGCTGATCGAGAATCTGGCGACCGCCCTGATCTACGAAATCGGCGCCGAGACCGGCGCGCGCGCTCACGCGGTGCACGTGTCGACGTCGCGCGGTTTCGAGCTCTGCGCCATGTACCGCAACGCGGGCCATCAGGCCAGCATCGAAACGTGCGTGCAATATCTGATGCTCAATCACGAAGAGCATACGAAGCGCTTCGGCGCGAAGACCAAGCACTATCCGCCGATCCGGCCGAAGGCGGAAACCGAGCTGCTGTGGAGTCATATCGCCAACGACGCCTGCACCTTCGTCTCCTCGGACCACGTGAGCTGGGGGCTCGAGCGCAAGGGCAATCCGAACGTGTTCAAGAATTCGTCGGGTGGCCCGGGGCTGGAAACGCTGCTGCCCGCGTTCTGGACCGGCTGCGAAAACCACGGCATCGCGCCAACGATGGTCGCGAAGCAACTCGCGCGCAACCCCGCGCGCCACTTCCTGCTGCACGATCGCAAAGGCACCTTCGACACGGGCGCCGAGGCCGACTTCGTGATCCTCACGCCCGAGCGCTATGCCTTCGATCCCTCGCGCAGCCTGTGCGCCGTGCAATGGAGCTCGTTCGAAGGCATGGAGTTCACCGTGCGCGTCGCGGCGACCTATTGCCGTGGCAAGCCCGTCTTCGACGGTACGCGCATCGTCAATCAGCAAGGCGACGGACGCTTCCTGCGCCCCGCTTCTTTTAACCGTGCCGGCATGCTGCCGGCCGCCTCGTGAGCGAATCCGCCACCATGTCCAAACTTCCTTTCCCGCCGATCAACGCCGGGCGTCTCAATGCCCGTGTCGAACGCCTGAGCCAGTTCACGCGCGCCGATGTGCCCTGGACGCGCCGGGCGTTTTCGCCGCTGTTCGAAGAGGCGCGCGCCTGGCTGCGCGATGAATTCCGCGCGGCCGGCCTCACTGTCTCGCAGGATGCCGGCGGCAATCTGATCGGCCGGCGCGAGGGTTCGGGGCGCGCGAGCAAGCCGATCATCACGGGTTCGCACTGCGATACGGTGACCGGCGGCGGCCGCTTCGATGGGATCATCGGCGTGCTCGCGGGGATCGAGGTGGCGCACACGCTCAACGAGCAAGGCATCGTGCTCGATCACCCGTTCGAAGTGATCGATTTTCTCTCCGAGGAACCGAGCGATTACGGGATTTCCTGCGTCGGCAGCCGGGCATTCTCAGGAGTGCTCGATACCGGCATGCTGGCGTCGACCAACGCGGAGGGAGAAACCTTGCGCGAGGCGCTGCGACGCATCGGCGGCGATCCGGCAGCGCTAACGCAGCCGCTGCGCGCACCGGGCAGCACGGCCGCCTTCGTCGAGCTCCATATCGAACAGGGCCCCGTGCTCGAAGCGAAGCGCGTGCCGATCGGCGTGGTGACGAACATCGTCGGGATCCGGCGCGTGCTGATTACCGTGACCGGCCAGCCCGATCATGCGGGTACGACGCCGATGGATATTCGCCGCGACGCGCTCGTCGGCGCCGCGCGCATCATCGACACGACGTTCCGCATGGCGTCGACGATGAACGGCGCGCCCCACTATGTGGTCGCGACCATCGGCCGGCTCGCGATGACCCCGAACGTGCCGAACGCGGTGCCGGGCCACGTCGAGCTGATGCTGGAAGTTCGCAGCGATAGCGACGCGGTGCTCGACCGGTTCCCCGAAGAATTGATGGCCCGCGTGGCCGACGATCTGGCGGCCTTGCGTTTGAGCGCCGCTGCGGCGCATGTGAGCCGCGCGAAGCCGACCGATTGCCAGCCGCGGGTGATGGACGCGGTGGAGCGTGCGGCGACGGCGCTCGACTATGCGAGCATGCGGTTGCCGAGCGGCGCGGGACATGATGCGGTCTATGTCGCCGCAACCGGGCCGATCGGGATGATCTTCATCCCGTGCCTCAATGGGCGCAGCCATTGTCCCGAAGAATGGATCGAGCCACAGCAGTTGCTCGACGGCACCCGTGTTCTCTATGGCACCGTGCTCGAACTGGACCGTTCGACGGACTGATTGAATCAGGTCTTGCGTTCACACCGTGCCGGCAAGATGAAAGCGCGAGGCCGAGTGCCACAGATGGACCGTGGTGGCGATCGCGTCGCCCACCCAGGTGCGTCGCCAGATCAGCAAGCAAGGCTCGCCGATATCGATGGAAAGATATCGGCGGATCTGGGCGCTCGGCTTGCGCGCGTAGATCCGGAATTCCGCGCGCTGGATCGGCGCGAGCCGTACCATGTAATGGTTCGGGGTCTCCGCCGTAAAGTCCTGATCCAGATAATCGGGAAACACGCGGGGATTCACATAGCGATCCTCGTACTGGATGGCGTTCTCGTCCTCGTAATGCACGATGCGCGAGTGGAACACCGGTACGTTATCGACAGCGAGCGCCGCCATCGCCTGCGCGTTCGAACTCGCATCGAGTCCGAGCACGCGGGCACTATAAGCGTGCCCGCGCAGCGCGACTTCGTCCGCGATATTGCGGATCTCCAGAACCGGGGATTCGTGGTCGCGGGGCGTGACGAATGTTCCCGCGCCCTGGACACGCGTGAGGATTCGCCCGGCCGAGAGTTCGCGTAGCGCACGATTGACGGTCATGCGCGCGACGCCGAATTCCCTCGCAAACACCGTCTCCGAGGGAATGGCGTCACCGGGTTTCCAGGTGCCGTCCGCAATGCGTTCGACGACGTAGCGCTTGATCCGCTCATAGGGCGCCGGCGACAACCTGCGCTCGGTGCCTGCCTGCCCTGCCCCCTCTCCTGCCCACACGGAAGTATTCATGGTTGTTGTTGTCCCAGCATGATCGAATTCGGCGTCGGGCAGGCGATCCTTCGCTCAGGTGCCTGTTCAACTGCCTACCGCGGCAGGCAACATGTCGTTCGCGGATGCGGTGCCCGTTGTCGCAACGGGTACGATGGGTGTGACCGAGCCGTCCGCGTATACACCAGATGAAAGTTGCGCACACAACGAACTAGGAAGCGGCGGCGGTCCATCGTCGGAAATCATGCAAAACGCCCGTGTCATGTCGTCCGCGAGCGGACGGTCGTCGCGGTAGATCGGCAGGACACCGCGCACCTGCCGGTATAGCGCTTGCGTATAGGGCGCGCGCTCGCCGGCGTTCGGCTGCAAGTCATAGGCCTGCACGGCCGCCAGCAGTTCAATGCCGAAAATGCGGCTGCTGTTCTCGATCACGGCGAGCGCCTTGAGGGCCGCGGGCGTAGCGTGGCAGAGATGGTCCTCCTGCAAGCCCGACGTCACCCCGCCATCGAGGCTCGCGGGTGCCGCTTCGCGCCGGTTCTGCGCGACCAGCGAGGCCGCCGTGTACTGCGCGATCATGAAGCCCGAGCGCGTGCCGCCAGCCTCCGCGAGGAAGGCGGGCAAGCCGCTCACGAGCGGATTCACGAGCCGGTCCAGACGCCGCTCGGCCATCGCCGCGACCTGCGCCACTGCCGCGGCGAGGCTGTCCATCGCGAGCGCGATCGAAGCGCCCACCGCATGCGCCTGCGAGAACACCTGCGGCGCGTCGGGCGTGCCGGCGACAATCGGATTGTCGGTGGTCGAAGCCAGCTCACGATTCACGACTTCGGCCGCCGTGGCGAGTACGTCGCGCGCTGCGCCGTGGACATGCGGAATGGTCCGCATGCTCAGCGGGTCCTGCGTGCGACGCCCGAGCGCCGACGCGAGCAGCCCGCTACCCGCCAGCGCGCTGCGCATGCGCTCGCCGACTTGCGCGAGGCCTGGCGAGACGCGGAACGCGAGCGACTGAGCATCGAAGGCGGCCATCTGGCCGCCGAGATTCTCGAAGCTCATCGCGGCCACCACATCGGCCCAGTCGAACAAGCGCTCCGCACGCTGCAGGGCCAGTGCCGCGAGACCGGTGACGCACGGCGTGCCGTTCACGAGACTCAAGCCCTCCTTCGCTTCGAGCGACAGCGGTTCGAGTCCGAGCCGGCGCAATGCTTGCGCGCCGCTCATGGCTTCGCCGCGCCAGCTCACGTGGCCCGCGCCGACGCACACGAGCGCGATATGCGCCATGTGGCTCAGATACCCGACCGAGCCGAACGCAGGCACATCGGGCACGCAGCCGGCCTCGAGCAGCGCGACGAGGCGCTCGACCAGTTCGACACGGACGCCGGAATGGCCATGCGCGAAGTTGTTGATGGCCGCGGCCATGATCGCGCGCGTTTCGGCCGCGCCGAGCGGCGCGCCCACGCCCACCGCGTGGCTCATCAGGATGTTGTGCGAGAGGTCGTGCTGCTCGGCGCGCGACACGACGACGTCGCACAACGCCCCGACTCCCGTATTGACGCCATACGCGCGAATACCGCGCACGACGATCTGCTCGACGATCTCGCGCGCGGCGCCAATGCGTGCGCGCGCGTCGGCTGAGAGCTCGAGATTTTCACCGTTGGCGACAGCACAAATCTGACGCCAATCCATAGGCCGCTCGGAACGAATGACTGACATGCTGGACTCGGAAAATAGATCAATGAGTGCTGCGGTCCTGGTGGCTCGACACGAACTGCCGGAAGCGCTCCGACTTGTGCTCGCCGAAGACTTCCTCGGGCGTGCCGTCCGAATCCACCTGGCCTTGATGGAGGAACATCACGCGATTTGAAACGTGCTTCGCAAAGCCCATTTCGTGCGTGACGACCAGCATCGTGCGTCCCTCGTCGGCCAGCGCGCGCATCACGCGCAGCACTTCACCCACGAGTTCGGGATCGAGCGCCGAGGTGGGCTCGTCGAACAACATCACCTTCGGATGCATCGCGAGCGCTCGCGCGATGGCCACGCGCTGCTGCTGGCCGCCCGAGAGATGCGCCGGATAATGGCCGCGCTTCTCGGCAAGCCCCACCTTCGCGAGCAGCGCTTCCGCCTCCTCCACCGCCTCGGCGCGGCTGCGCTTCTGCACGCGCATGGGTCCTTCGATCAGGTTTTCGAGCACCGTCATGTGCGACCACAGATTGAAATTCTGGAACACCATGCCGAGTTGCGAGCGCACCCGGTCCACCTGGCGCCGGTCCTCGGGCTTGAGCTTGCCGTCGCGCTGACGCTTCATCTTCAGCGCTTCGCCCGCAAGCGCGACGGAGCCGTCGTCGGGCATCTCCAGCAGGTTCAGGCAGCGCAGGAACGTACTCTTTCCCGAGCCGCTCGCCCCGAGAATCGAAATCACATCGCCTTCATGGGCGTCGAGCGAAATGCCTTTGAGGACGTGATGATCCCCGAAGGACTTGTGGATGTTCTTCACGGACAGGGCGACCGGTGTGCTTGCGTTCATGGGTTTTCTCCGGGTGGCTACGCCCGTCGTCAGACGGCGCGGCGAGTTTCGAGTGAGGTGGCGGGACGGCGCACGGCGGCGGGCATGGCGCGCAGATGCCGGGAGAGACGGCGCTCGAGAAGCCCGAGAATCCGGACCACGAGGAAATTGAGGCACAGATAGATCAGCGCCGCGCAGGTGAAAACCTCGGTCGTTCGATAGGTCTGCTGAATGATCTGCTGGGCCACGCCCGTGACCTCCCAGACCGTGACCAGGCTCGCCAGCGCGGTCGACTTGACGAGCAGCACGGCCTCGGTCGAATACGCAGGCAGACACTGGCGCAGCGCGATGGGACCGATCACGCGGCGCAGCAGCGCGAATCCCGAGAGACCGATCGAATACCCCGCCTCGATCTGGCCGACCGGCACGGCCATCAGGCCGCCCCGAATGATCTCGGCCGTGTAGCCCGCCGTGCACAGCGCGAGCGACAGCACGGCGCACACGTAGGGCTCGCGCAGCACGGGCCACAGAAAACTTTCGCGGATGACGCCGAATTGCCCGAGCCCGTAATAGACGAGAAACATCTGGATCAGCAGCGGCGAGCCGCGGAACACGAGGATATAGGCGCGCCCGAGGCGATTCGGCAACCAGTGCGACGACACGCGCATCGTGACGATCACGAGCGAAAGCAGACCGCCGAGCACCAGCGATGCGAAGAACAGGCCCAGCGTCGTCGGCACCGCCGCAATCAGCTGGCGCATCGTGTCGAGAAGGAAGTCGAAATCGATATGCATGATGGAGCAGCCCTTGCGGTCAGTTGCGCGCGAAGTTGCGCTTGAACGAGCGGCCGACGATCGCCTCCGCACGGCCGAATACCCGGTTCGACACGCCGGTCATCGCGAGATAGAGCACGCCGCCCGCGACGAAGAAGAGAAAGTACTGGTGCGTCGATCCCGCCGCCACCTGGCTCGCGCGCAGCAATTCGGCGAGCCCCGTGACCGAAATGAGCGCCGAGTCCTTGAGGCTCAGTTGCCAGACGTTGCCGATCCCGGGCAAAGCGAAGCGCAGGACCTGCGGAATCAGGATGCGCCGCGCCATCGTGAGCGTCGGCATGCCGATCGCGCGCGCTGCTTCGAGCTCTCCGCGCGAGACTGCGAGCACGGCGGCGCGATAGACCTCGGCCTGATAGGCGCCCGAAATCATGCCCACGGCGAACGCGCCGATCACGAAAGGCGGCACGCCGATGAAGCCATCGGCCCCGAACCACTGGCCGATCGACGAGACGAGCGACGAGCCGCCGAAGTAGAACAGATAGATGACGAGCAGTTCGGGCACACCGCGAAAAACCGTCGTGTAGAAGTCGCCCACCACGCGCGCGGTGCGAAAGCGCGAGAGCTTCGCGGCCGCGATGAGCGCGCCAAACACCGCGCCAATCGCGAGCGCGGCGAGCGTCAGTAAAACCGTCATGAGCGCGCCGAGCAGCAGCACGCCGCCCCAGCCATCCGCCCCAACGCCGAGCATTTCGATAAAAGCCATTACGCCACCTCAAGCTAGCCAGAGAAACCCGCCGCGCGGCATCGGCCCTTCGAGTCGATGCGCGCGGTCACGCTGCGAGCGCCACTCAGGGCGTCACGTCGGTCTTGAACCACTTCTCCGAAAGCTTCTTCACGGTGCCGTCGGCGATGGCCGCCGTGATCGCCGCATCGAACTTCGCCGTGAGGTCGGCGTCCTGCTTGCGGAACGCGAGGCCTTCGCCCGGTCCCCAGATCGGGCCGCCGATCTTCGGCCCGGCCGTGACCGTGGGCACGGCGTCTTTCTTGTCGGCGTTTGCGGCGTAGTAGGTCACGTCGTCGAACGATGCGTCGATGCGGCCATTGGCCAGATCGAGATCGCGCTCGGGCGAGGTCTTGTACACGCGGATCGACGCGACGTCCTTGAAGTTGTCGTTAATAAAGCGCGTATAGACGGTGCCCGATTGAAGGCCGATCGTCTTGCCCTTGAGCGCCGTGCGCAGCGCCTGGACCGCGGGCACGTTCGACCTGGCGTCGGTGTCGAGCTTCAACGGCGGCGTGCTGGCGGTGGCCTTCGGGAGGATCCTGGTATCGGTTACGGCGAACGTCGCGGGCGTAGCGGCATAGGGCTTCGAGAACGCGATAATCTTTTCACGCTCGGGCGTGATCGAAATGGCATCCATCAGAACATCGAATTTTCCGGCCTGCAGCCCGGGAATCATGCCGTCCCAATCCTGCGCAACGAGGTTGCACTTCAGTTGAGCCCGCGCGCACAGGTTCGCGGCGAGTTCCGGCTCGAAGCCACCGAGCTTTCCACCGGGCAGCGTGAGATTCCACGGCGCGTAGCCGCCCTCGAAGGCGATCGTCACCGTCTTCCAGTCCTTCGCCTGAGCGGCGCTGCTCACGAGCAACGCCGCGCCGAACGCGGCGCCGACCCATCCTCTGACCACCCTCTTGCATTTCGCTTGCATGTCCACACTCCTCCGGTTTGGGGAACGGCTTCAGGCCTGGGGATAAGCCGCGAACCGTCTTGTCTATACAAGATGAGGGAACAATATTTTTCGCGCAAGCGGGGTTTTCCTGGCGGTATCCCGTGAAGGGGTAGGCAACGCAGCCCGGTGACTGCGTTGCACCACTATGTAGCATGCGCTGAGGCCCATAAAAATTGCCTTAAATTAAGGGCTTATGCGTTACATGGGCAAACGCGGCTCTTCAAATTCGCATCGCCAAGGCTGCTTCACCTACCCACAAGTGGGTATGCCTGACTACCCACTCATGGGGAGAAGAAAGCCATGGCGATCTAATCCATGCACCAAGTTGGCTATACCATTCACGGTTTTCGGAGGGCGGACATTCGCGAATATATGCCGTCATCCGCAGCAAAACTTCGGTGCAAATTTTTCATATGGATACCTAACTGAATGAATCGCCAAAACCCGATTTTCCGGTCTGTTCAGCTATCGCCAAGAAATCTTCCCAGCCGGGTATAAACCGCGGGTCGCGCGTACCTCAGCCACGCCGCGAAGACCGCTCCCGCGACAGCGATCGCCGGCGTCGTCCACGGCAGGATCGAAACGATGGCCGAAGACGTGCCGGCCATCAGCGATACGTTGCTGATCATCGCGTACAGGAAGTAGCCAAACCCCGCAAAGCTGATGGCCGGGAACACCGCCCAGCGGACGAAGCGTGTTTCGCGCTCGTGGCGCGCACCGAAGAAGCGGATCACGGCGAGCGCGGTCAGCGCTTGCACGCACACGATGCCGATCGCGGACGGGATGCTGAGATACGGCGCGATCACCATGACCGGGTCCACGCGACAGGCGGCAAACACCACGATCAGCGCGATCATGATCACGGACTGCATGTTCGCGGCATGAATGGGCAAGCCCTTGCTGGCGCTCAGCTTCCCGAGCCATTCGAACGCAATGCCGTCGCGCCCGAGCGAATACCAGTACCGCACGGTCGCGTTGTTGAAACTGATGATCGCCGCGAGCATGCTGGTGATCAGCAATGCGTTGGTGACCACCACCATCTGCTTGCCGAGCACGTGCTCCGTCACGGCGAACCACAGGTCCGCGGGGGACTTCACCGCCAGTGCGACGACCTCGGCGTAACCGAACGCATTGGACATCTGCACCGTCGACACCACGTAGATCGCCATGATGACCGCGACGCCGACATAGGTGGCGATCGGAATGGACCGGCTCGGATTGCGGACATCGTTCGCGTAGATCACCGTGGTTTCGAAGCCCATGTAGGCGACCACGACGAAGACGAGCGAGGTGCCGAACTTCCCCGTGAAAACGTTCGAGGGATGCAGCGGCGCGAGACTGAAGTGCTCGATTCCGCCGCCCGTGGCCGCGACCTTGATGTTGAACGCGACGATGAGCCCGATCTCGACGATCATCAGCAGAAACAGCACCGCGCCATTGAACTGCACATTGTTGATCGCGAATACGTGCACGACGGCCGCGGCGGCGAGCGTGCTGAGCCACCAAGGCACGGCCCACCCCGTGAGAGACTGGATGAAATAGCTGATATAGAACCCGAGCAGCGCATAGCATGCGAGCGTGATCACAAAATACGACGCCACGGCCATGAACGCGGCGCCCACGCCCGCTGGCCGCCCGAGGCCCTGGCCGACGTAGGCGTACAGCGCGCCGGCATTGCGCACATGTCGACTCATCGCCGTGAAGCCGACGGCGAAGAACAGGTAGATCAAGCCGACACATAGATAGGAACCCGAAATACCGATTCCGTTACCGTACGCCACGCCGTACGGAACGCAGCCAATGAGGCTCGTGAGCGGTCCGTTGGTCGCCAGAACGAAAAACACGATCGCGATCCAGTTCAATGGTCGCGTGGATGGGAGTGCAGAGGTTGCCGCTGATGTCTCCATGTCTGTTCCTTGGTCGTTGAGGGGTGAAATGCTTTATTAGCCTGGGTGCGCGGCGAACAGCGCGCGCCGGCGCCCGGCATCCGGATCTCGTTCGATGCTGCAGGTCCGGTTGAATATTCGAGTCGAACGATCTTCCGGCGTGTAGCGCGGCCATGCCGGGACACCATGAGCGGACGGGTCGCCGTATCGCGCGAAATCGGCCCACGCGCGCCGCATGCGTAAAGCCAGCGAGAACCTCGCGCGGGTCGCGTCGTCCGGATATCGGTCGTCTGGAAGATCGGCGCTATCCCATGCGGGTAGCCGGTAATCGAGCGTGCCGAATACGAAAGGGATTTCCGCGCCGTGAATTGAGTAACGGCCGCCGAAGCATGGAAACTCCCAGTCGAACCGGTACATGAACGTGTTCGCGTGCCGGCTATTGCGTTCCGCAAGCGCGATTGCGGGCATCCAGAACATGAGGTCGGTGAGGTCCTGGCCGATCGTGCCGGGCTCGATCGAATGGACACGCGCAGCGACGGCCGCCGCTGCGCGCGCATCGTCGGGGTTGAGGCTGAACGGCCTGATGCCGTTCTCCAGCGCCTCGCGATAGTCGGCCGGATCGAGCGGGCCGTGCGTGAGCAAGCGCGGTTCCAGAAAGTAGGCCGATTCGTGGCGCGTCGTTCCGATCATCATCGGGACCGACGTGTCGCGACTTCTCGATGCATCGATGACGACGCCATCGTCGACGGGCCAGAACGCCGTATACCCGTATCGCTCGATCAGCCCGCGCGTGGCCCTGAGGAGCCGCGCGTCTTCGATTCCGTCGAGCGATTGCGCGTCCGCGCCGAGCATTGCCAGGAACGCATCGGTCCGCACGTTCGCCTGCTCCGGCGAAAGCATCGTGAGAAAGGCGCCGCTCTGGATGATCGCCTTGTGAAACAGCCCGTCGGCCGACGGCATCATCGTGAGCGCGCAGATCTTTCCGCCGCCGCCCGATTCGCCGAACAGCGTGACGTTGGCCGCATCGCCACCGAACGCGCCGATGTTCGCCGAAATCCATTCGAGCGCCAACACGATGTCCTGCTGCCCCACGTTTGCGGCGTTCGAATAGCTGGCGTACCGGTTGCGGAGATACAGGTAGCCGAAGGCGTTGAGACGATGGTTGATCGACACGACCACCACCTGCTGCTCTTCGGCGAGCGTATGTCCGTCGTACAGAGGCAGATTGGCGGAGCCGGATAACCAGGCGCCGCCATGCAGCCACACCATCACCGGCAGACCGGCACCCGGCGCCGCCGAGGCGGGCGCCCAGACGTTGAGGTTGAGGCAGTTCGCCGAATGTTCGCCATCGAACTGCCACGCCGGCAAGTCGTCGTTGACCTGCGGGCACGCAGCACCATAAGCGCGGCAATCGCGTATTCCATCCCATGCGCGGACGGGTACGGGCGGCCTGAATTTCAGGTCGCCCGTCGCAGGCATTCCGTAAGGAATGCCAAGGAATTTGAAGCAGCCTTGTGTGCGCTTGCCCCGGATCTTTCCATGCGGCAGCGCCAGGACCTCGTCGAGGCATTCTGTGCCGTCATCGATCGCAAGCAAGCTCGTGTGCTCGTTCATCGTTCTCTCAATCCTTGCGGGCAGATGGGTGTCCCGCTCGTCGAATTTCACTAAACCGTCCAGACGGTACAGTACTCGGACTAAAAAAAATCGCAAAGGGAATTTGTATAATGCACCGTCCAGACGGTATGGCTCATTTCGACAACTTGACTCCGAGAACGCCCAATGAAAGAGAATATTGATAGCGTCTTTGGCGAGACAAAAAGGAAAATATTCGAAGCCTCGCGAAAAATCCTTCAGGAAAAAGGCGTCCTGGGACTAACCCTGGCCGAGGCGGCGTCGGTTGCCGGTATCAGCAAAGGGGGGCTGCTTTATCACTTCGGGACCAAGTCCGAGCTCCTGGCCGGGCTGCTGCACTTCGAAGCCACCACTTTCGAGCAGGCCGTCACCGATGCCGCCGAAGCGGACAAGGAGCCGGGTGCGTGGACCCGCGCCTATATCATCGCGAGCTCGGAGCAGGCGCTCCAGGGGAGAAGCTTGTCCGCCGTGATCGGGAGCCTGCTTCTGGAGCCGAGCCTGCTGCCCGTCTATGCCAGCCATACCGCCCGCTGGGCAGAATTACTGAATCGGGACCAGTTGCCCGAACGGACCACCCGGCTCATCCGGTTTGCCGTAGAGGGTTTGTGGTTCGACGAGGTGTGCGGGTTGCAACCGCTGGAACCGAAGCAGCGCGCTGAATTCCTCGACGAGCTTCTTGCGATGACGCGTTCGGGTGGGCGCGGTCAGTAGGCTGTGGGGCCTGTGATGGCGATGAAGGGGCGCAGGGCTGGGGGTCGGTGCCCGGCATAGGGATTTGTTGTGCGCTGAGGAGAGCCGTTCCCGCCGCTACGCGTGAGCGTTTCATAGTGACGGGCGGCTGCCGGGTGAGCCCGCCTGCGAGCCGGCGCCGGGCTCAGGCAGCCTTGAGCGGATGCTCTACCAGGTAGGTGCGCAGAGCGTCGTTCATACGCGTCTGCCAGCCGTCGCCGGTTGCACGGAAGGCGGCGACGATGTCCGCGTCGTAGCGCACCGAAACCTGCTCCTTCGGGTTTTCCTTTGGCGGTCGCCCCATGCGCTTCGCGCCGAGCGGCTTGAGCCTCGCGAACTCTTCTGCGCCAAGCTCGCAGGTATCCGGATCCTCAGCGATGCCGCGATTGATCGCGGCGTCTTCCTCGGGCGTCGGCACGATGAGTTTGCGCCCCGACCTGGTCTTGACCGTATTGCGCATAATTTCGTACCTCCCTGAGCGTTCATCCCCGCTGCGCGACCGGGCGAACGAGCCTACGCCACTGCTCTGCCCGACCGACCCACTCCCGGCAGCCCGCCGAACCGCTGCTGCGCTGGCTGCACCCCCGCCTCAGACTCGCGCCAGCCGTCGTCCTCCCCCATCGGCAGCACATCATCGTCGCAAACGATAAAACTCGAAATCATCGCGACAAGCCGCTTGCTCTGATCGTCCAGCGCCTGAGCGGCGGCGGCTGCCTCCTCGACGTACGCCGCATTGTGCTGCGTTGTCCGGTCCATTTCCGACACCGCCTGATTGACCTGATCGATGCCCTGGCTTTGCTCGGCCGACGCGGCTGCGATCTCGCCCATCAGGTCGGTCACGCGGCGGATCGCGTGCATGATCTCGTCCATCGACGCGCCCGCTGCGCTCACGAGTTCGACACCGTCTCGCACATGTCCTATGGAATCCTGAATCAATTCGCGGATTTCCTTCGACGCCGACGAAGAGCGCTGCGCGAGCGAACGCACCTCGGACGCGACAACGGCGAAGCCACGCCCCTGCTCGCCGGCGCGCGCCGCTTCGACCGCCGCATTGAGCGCCAGAATATTGGTCTGGAATGCGATGCTTTCGATGATGCCGACGATTTCAGCGATCCTGCCGGAACTTGCATCGATGCTGCCCATCGCTTCGATAACCCGCGATACCACGGTGTTGCTCCGCTCGGCCACCTGAACCGCCTGCTCGGCGACCTGACTCGCCTGACGTACATTGTCGGCGTTCTGGGTGACCCTCGAGGACAGTTCCGCCATGCTCGCCGCCGTCTCCTCGAGCGACGCGGCCTGTTGCTCCGTGCGTTGCGACAGGTCCCGATCGCCGGCCGAAATCTGCGCTGCCGCCGCTGCAATCGATTCGGCGCTCGTCTTGACGCCGAGAATCGCCGCGGACAGATTCGCCTGCATGCGCTTCATCGAGTAGAGCAGGCTTCCGCGGTCGTTCGGCAGGGTCACGATGGTGGCCGTCAAGTCGTTGGCGGCAATCTGCCCGGCAACTTCAACCGCATAGCCGGGCTCGCCGCCCACCGTGCGCACGATGCCGCGATTGAGCACTACCACGATGCTGCTCATCACCAGCGCAATGACGGCGCACATGCCGAGGCTTTGCAGCAGGCTCGTGTAAAACGCGGCATCGATATCGTCGACGAACAGGCTCGTATTGATGATCCAGTCCCACGGGCGATACGTGTCGATGTAAGCGATCCGCGCGGCGTCCGTTGTCACGCCGGAAGTCTCTCTCGGATAATCGAAGCGCTGAAATCCACTACCTGTGCGTGCCGCCGTATCGATCTGAGCCTGGATAATGGCGGCGACCTTGGGACTCAATTCGCTGAGCGGCCGGTTCTGAAGCGATGCATCGAACGGGTACATCAACACGATGCCCTTCGAGTTCACGATCGAGAAATAGCCCGAGCCGGAGTCGCCGTAACGCATGTTGCGGATCACCTCCATTGCCCTCTTCTGAGCTTCTTCCGTACTCAATGCTCCCGATAAGGACTGCTTCGCATACATCTGCGCGGTTGCCAGCGCGATCTGGGTCGCGTGCACGAGATCGGCCTTGCGTTCGTCCAGCCGGATTGCGCGGCTCCGGTACGCATCGGTGACGGACAGGAGCACGAGACAGAGCAAGCCCAGAATTAGCGGCAGCCCGAGTTTTTGCTTGAATGACAACTTCATGGTTGTGGCGTCTCCTCGTCGTTATTGATATTGCTCGCCACGTCATGCACGGAAGCGCGCGATGGATCGATCGGCCGCGAATCTCCCAGTGCCAGGCCGCGCGGCCGATGCTACGGGCGGCCCCGCTCGACCGTCAATCGAACATCTTTAATCGTTCCGTACGTTGACAGGGATGACGTGGCGCCGCTGCGCACCCGCGGCACGGCGCCAGGCGCTTGTCCATAAATCGCCATTTACGGACAGATCCACAGCATGTCCTTTATGCCCCGTTGAACATATTCTCTACAACGTGCGCCTTCCCGCTTGCGGTTTGCCTGCCGGGGGCGCCACCTGGCAAAACTCGCAGCCAGATCCGCTTTGGCCTGAGCACCGGAGGCAATCATGCTGTACGAGTATGGCGGTTGGAACATCGACGCAACGCCGAATGTTTCCGCTGGAAAATTCTTCGCTCACGCGCGCCTGACTCGAATCTCGTCGAAGGACGGCGAAGAGCCGGAAATGCACGTCGAGCGCGATATCGCCTGGTTTGAAAACGAAAGTGAAGCCATCCAGTGGGCGTATCAGTGGTCGGTCGGCTGGATCGACGCGCGCAACGCACAATCGCTGATACGCAAGTCCGAACCCGCTTAAACGCGATCCGTGCCGGGCCGCCGCGAACCCATCGCAATAGCGGGCGCGGCAAGCCATGGCGATCGTCGGCGTATCGAAGGGGACGGGAGATAAAACGATGGCTCAACGAGCTGGCGACCTGCTGGTGACCTTGCTAAACATCGACGCAGAAATCAGGGATCGCATCGAGCGCCTGGCCCAGCTGGAGCATAGTGCTGAGGAATTTACGGCACCGTGGCTCGCCGAGGCGCGAATCGCATTGCGAACGGACCTGACCCTGCTCAGATCGCACCGCGAAGAATGCTTCCGCCGGCATCTGGTCGGCATCGCTTTTGGTGATCGAGCACCGGCACGCGGCGGATCCGCCTGCCCTCCATTTTCCGCTTCACGTCGGCGAGGTCGTCGTCTTCGTAACACCATTGCACGGGCTGCGTCGCGATATCGATCACCGGTGCAACGGGATCGACCCCCGATGCCACGGCGCGCACCGCGATATCCCGGTCCGTTACCGTGCCCACCAGTTCCTCGCCGTCGCATACGGGGAGAGAACCGACCTTGAGGTCCGCCATCATCATGGCCGCCTGGCGGATCGTGTCGGTTGCCCGAATCGAAATCGCATCGCGCGTCATTACTTCCGCTACTTCGTCATCGCTGCCTCCATCGAACAGGTCACTTAGCGAGGTGCGCATCGCTAATGCCAGCCTCGGGTACGGCCGCTGCTGCGTTTTTCTCCTAACCTGGCCGATGCCATGCAGCGCCCGCTGTTCGGTGCAACGGCGAGGTCCATTGAAAACTGGAGGCCCCTATGCAGCCAATGAAGCACCCCGCCGGGCATCAAAACGAGCCGTTGAACCCCGGCGACGAAGGACCGCCCGATACGCCGGGCGTCGGCGAAGATCTCTGTGGCGCGTGCCACGGCACGGGACTCGTGGAAGGGCAGCGCTGTGCCGTGTGTGGTGGTACTGGCAGGGTGCAGCAGGGAATTGGCGGTGGTTGAGTTGGTGGATCTGGGCAAAAGCTGCGCTAAGCGTGACACGCGGCGGCATACACGCCAATGACCTCGCGAATCTTGCTCTGAATGAGGCTCATGGGCGACGCATCGATCAGGCCGCGGCGCAACTGCCAGTACTGTTCCGGCAGATAGCGGCTCAGCAAATTTTCGGGAATGGCGACGTTCGCGAGATTGCTCATCAGCGTTTGTGCGGCCCGGTCGATTTCCGGATCGGCCCAGTAATAGCGCACCCGGTCGCTATAGCTGTAGGTTCGCAGCAGCCGTTTTTCGTGATCGTTGCCGTGGTAGTAGTGCTCCCAGTTTCCGGGCCGGGAGAGCATCACTTTCTCGACCACCTCGGGCAGGTTCGACCTTGCGTAGGCGGGAACGAGCTCGCGCTCGATGTCGGCGAGCGCACCAATGGCCTCGCGCAGCGCAAAGGTGACGCCCGGACCCACCTTCAGAATGGCGAATCCATCGCGCACGAGCGCGGCCAGCGACTCGGGCTTCTGATAGTCCGTCGAGTGGGCTTCGAACACCATGCCAGGCAACTGCTCGAGAACGGAGGAAAGATTCGTCGCGAGTTCGGGCTGATAGTCGACCACCTTCGTATGGTCGAACTCCACGCCGGGCTGGACCACAAGTGCGATCACGCGCTGCCAGGCTGCATCGAGGCCACGGTCGCGCCAGGCTTGCCGGTGGACCGCAATCGTGTCCAGCGCCGCATCCGGATGCGTGACTTCGACCGTCTCCAGCTCTTCGGCGGCGCCCCCTGGAACAGGCACCTCGGTGCCGATGATATAGACCGGCTTGTCGCGCTTGCCTTCGCGCTCGACCGCCGCCTCGGCAATGGCGCACAAGCGCGACGCCCGCTGCGCAACGATATCGTCGGAGAGGCGCGCCGGATCGCCAGCGCAACTCATGCTGGTATCGAGGTGAATCTTGGTGAAGCCCGCCGAGACATAGGCGTCGATCAGTGCCTCCGCGCGCTGCATGGCTTCCTCCGCGGGAAGGCTGCGCCACGCGTTGGGCCCAAGATGGTCGCCGCCCAAGATGAGCCTCGAGCGCGGCAGGCCCGCCTCGTCCGCGAGACGATGAACGAACCGGACGAAATCGGCGGGCTTCATGCCCGTGTAGCCGCCGAACTGGTCGACCTGATTCGACGTCGATTCGATCAGCAACGGCGTGTCGTCGGCCAGCGCCTGCTTCATCGCCGCCCCGAGCACCCACGGGTGCGCCGAGCAGATCGAGTAGATGCCCTTGAGTTTCTTCGCCGCGCCCTCGTCGCCCGAGAGCCTGGATACGACATTAGCCATGAGATTGCTCCGGAAATTGAGCGATGAAGTCATCGAGCTCGGCAAGCGTTGCCGTGCCCTCCATCGGGCCGCGGACCGTCACCGCGCGCGCGCCGGCCGCGCATGCGTAGCGCAGCGCCTTCTCGACGCCAAAGCCCTGGGCGCGGCAGGCAATGTACGTTCCGCCAAAGCAGTCGCCGGCGCCGGTCGGGTCGACCTCCTCCACGGCCAGGGCCGGCAGGCTGAGCTCGGTCGTCCCGTCGTAGTAGCTGCATCCGTCCTTGCCGCGCTTGATCACGACCTCGCGCACGCCGCGCTTGAGCAGTTCGTCGATGGCGCCGCGCTCCGTGCTCGCACTCGCCAGCAGCATCACTTCGTGCCCGCTCGGAAGGAACACATCGGTGTAGTCGAGGATGAAATCGAGCGCCTCGCGCATCTCGGGAATCCGAAGCATCTCCTTGCGGATGTTCGGGTCGAAGCTGACCGTGCCGCCATGCCCCTTGACCGTTTCGATGACCTTCTTCATCGCCTCGATGATGCGAAACGAGAACAGCGAAGAACCCATCACGTGAAAATGGCTGCACCGCTTCAGCAGATCGTCGCGAATATTGCCGACCGAGAGGTGCCCCGACGCGCTGTTGGCAATGTTGTAGATGAAGTCGCGGTCGCCATCCTCACGATAGGTCACGAACGCGCTGCCGGTCGTCGCCGTCTTGATGACGGAAATGCCGGAAACGTCGACACCATCGGCACGCAAACGCTCGACGTTGAGTGCGCCGAAGTCGTCGTCTCCCACGCAGCCGATCATCGCGCCGCGGCTTCCGACCTTCGCCACCTGATCGATGAAAATCGCCGGCGCGCCGCTCGCGTAGGGACCGATGAGCGTGCCCGGTTTGCGAAACGACTGGCCGCGCTCGGTGGCCATGATCTCGACCAGGATTTCGCCCATCGTCAGGATATAGCCGGCTTTACCGGCCCTGTTCAGTTCAGTGTTAGCCATGGCGCTTCTTCGTTTGAACGTCGATGCAAACGGCGACGAGAATCACGACGCCCTTTACGATCAGTTGGTAAAAATACGGAACACTCAGCAGGTTCATCCCGTTGTTGATGACGCCGATGATGAGCGCGCCGATCAAGGTGCCGGCGATCGTGCCGTAGCCTCCATTGAGGCTCGTCCCGCCGAGCACCGCGGCGGCGATCGCATCCAGTTCGTAGCCAAGGCCCGCATTGGGCTGCGCGGAATACAGGCGCGAGGTCATCAGGACGCCGCCAATGCTCGCCATCAGCCCCGACACCATGAAGATGGCAATCCTCAACCGCTTCACGTTGATGCCCGAATAAAGCGCGGCTTCGCGATTGCCGCCGGCCAGATAAGCCTTGCGGCCAAAGACCGTTCGGGAGAGCACAAAATGGTTGACCGCCAGCAGCACGATCAAGACCCAGATGGGCACGGCAATGCCCAGGACGGAGGCGTTGCCGAGCGCGGCGAAGCGGTCGTCGTCAATCGAGATCGGCACGCCTGCCGAGGTGATGTACGCGAGCCCGCGGAACACCCCCATCGTGGCGACCGTCACGATGAAGGACGGAATAGTTAGCACTGCCGTCAATGTGCCGTTGACGAATCCGAGCAGCAGTCCCGACGCCATGGCCAGCACGACCGCGAGCGCGGGATGCACGCCATGCTGCATCGCGAAGGCCGCGATGGTCCCCACGAGCGCCATGACCGCGCCCACCGAAAGGTCGATGTCGCCGAGCAGCAGCACATAGGTCATGCCGAAGCCGAGAATGGCGATGATCGACACCTGCATCACGATGTTCAGCAAATTGCCGAACGTCAGGAAGTTCGACGACAGCACGGCGAAGAGCACGCACAGCAGGACGAGCCCGCAAACGATGCCGCCATAGTGGCGCAGCCACTTCGAGAATACGCTCACGCTGCGCGTGCGCGCGCCCGGCGAATCCATGTCGGCGTTGGGAGTGAGTTCGGAGGGTTTCATGCTGGTGCGGCTCCTGTTGCATACGACATCACGGTTTCCTGCGTGAGTCCTGTCGTATCGAATTCCTTGACGAGGCGCTTTTCGCGCATCACGGCGAGGCGATCGCTCATGGCCAATGCCTCGGGCAGTTCCGAAGAAACCAGAACGATGGCCGTGCCCGCGTCGGCAAGCTCGCGCATCACGCGATAGATTTCGAATTTCGCACCGACGTCGACGCCCCGTGTGGGTTCATCGAGAATCAGCACACGCGGCTTGAGCGAAAGCCATTTCGAAAACACGACCTTCTGCTGGTTTCCGCCGCTCAGATCGCCCACGGCCTGATGCGGGCCCGCGCTGCGGATCTTCATCCGGGCGATGGCGTCACGCGTCTCGCGCTCCTCGAAGCGGCGGTCGAGAATGCCGAATCGCGCGCCCTTGCGCTCGAAGCTCGCCATCGTGACGTTGTGCGCGATCGAATGCATGAGCACGAGTCCTTCGTGCTTGCGGTCTTCGGTCACGAACGCGATCCCCGCTGAAATCGCGTGCTCCGGCGAGCGCAGACGCAACGGCCGGCCATCCATCACGATCTGGCCGCCCGGACGTCCGATGCCGAACAGTGCGTTCATCACATCGGAGCGCCCCGCGCCAATCAGGCCAAAGAAGCCCAATATCTCGCCGGGCCGCACGCTGAAGCTGATGTCGTGGAACTTTCCCTCGATCGTCAGGTTCCGGACCTCGAGCAGCGGCGCCCGGCCCGCGTCGAGCGGCGTGGTGCGCGGCGGATACACGTCGCTCATCTCGCGCCCGACCATCAGGTTGATCAGCGCACCGATCGTCGTTGCGGTCTTGTCGTGCGTGCAGATGTACTGACCGTCGCGCATCACCGAGATGTCGTCGGAGATGCGCATGATCTCGTCCATCCGGTGCGAGATGTAGACCACGGCCGCGCCCCTTGCCTTCAATTTCGTCACGATGTTGAAGAGCACCTCGGCGTCCCTGTCACTGAGCGACGAGGTGGGCTCGTCCATGATGACGAGATCGGCGTCGCGGCTCAGCCCCTTCGCGATTTCGACGAGCTGCCGCTGCGCCATCGACAGGCGCGCGACCGGCGTTTGCGCGTGAATATCGATGCCGAGATCGTCGAGCAGATCCTGCGCCCGACGCATGAGCGCCTTGAAGTCGACGATCCCGAACCGTCGCGGCTCGTGCCCCGCGAAGATATTTTCGGCCACGCTCAGATTGGTCGCGAGGCTCAGTTCCTGATAGATGATCGAAATGCCGGCCGCCTGCGACTCGTGCGGACTGCCAAACGTTACGGGCTCGCCGCGCAGCAGAACTTCGCCACGGGTTGGCGCATGCACGCCCGCAAGGATCTTCATCAGCGTCGACTTCCCGGCGCCGTTTTCGCCGAGGATCGTATGCACGCGGCCACTGCGCAGCTTGAGCGAGACGTTCTTGATCGCCTCGACGGGGCCGAACGATTTGGCAATCGAACGCAGCTCCACGAACGGCATCCCGGCGCTCAGGCTATTCGGGTGCGCGTTCATTTTGACGCTTCGTGCAGGTAGACCCCGGGCGTCACGGGGATCTCTTTGGCGACCGGCTGCTTTTCAGCCACCTTCACGGCGGTGTCGACCGCGATCGCGCCCATCTTTTCGGGGTACTGACGGATTACCCCAACAAAATTCGGATTTTTGTCGACGGCCGCGCGCGCTTCCGGCATGCCGTCGAAACCGATCACCTTGACATGATTGCCCGCCGACTTGCCGGCAACGGCGGCGGCCATGGCTGCGTCGTCGCCGAATCCGAAGATGCCGTCCAGGTCGGGATGCGCCTGCAGCATGTTCTGCGCCGTCGTCAACGCTTCGGCACGCGTCACGCCGGGCTGCACATCAACGATCTGGACTCCCGAACATGTGCCGAGCGCCTTCTTGAAGCCGTTGACGCGATCGATAACCGATTGCACCGTGGGATAGTCGATCACGCCGACTTTGCCCTTGCCGCCGAGCACCTTGCACATCAGTTGCCCGGCCATCTGGCCACCTGCGTAGTTATCGGTCGCAATGTGCGAAGCCACCTCGACGCCATCGGCGCCGATATCGACGGTAATGACCGGAATGCCCGCCTTCGCGGCAATCATCACGGCTGCCTTGACGCCTTTCGAATCCACGGGCGAAAGCACGATGACGTTGACCTTCCGTGTCACGAAGTCCTGCACGTCGGCGATCTGCTTGCTCAGGTCCTGGTTGGCGATCGATATATCGAGCTTCGCGTTGTCCTTCTTCGCTTCCTGCTTCATCGCGTCGGCGAGCGCGACATAGAACGGATGCTGCTGGGTCAGCAGCGAGGCGCCAATCGTCACCTGGTCGGCGTGAGCGAAAGGGGCCGCGGCGAAAGCGCCGGTCGCGGCCAGCGCCGCGGCAAGGGATTTGGGCGTCAACTTCATGTGTCTCTTCCTCTGATCAGGCTAGTTGGTGGACTTGCGGAATTCGAGAATTCCGCTGTCCCTTCGGTGGAGCTGGAGGCCTTTACGCGGCATCAGATCCATGGTTGGCGGGTCGATTCCATCGTCGATGAGCAATACATCGACATCGCGGAGGTCCGCAAAAATCTCCCCCTCGCGCTCGTTCAACTGCGGCTGGTACGCGACGATGATCGTTCGCCTGGCCACTTGGGCCGCAGCCGCAAACACACGGGCCACGTCCGGATCGGCACACAGCAGGTTGCCGTCGCGGTCGAGCCCGGAGGCCTCCAGGAAGCACAGATCGATCGAACGGCGGGCGACCGAGGCCTCGGCGTCGGGGCCCGTCATGGCCGATGCGCCCGGCTCCAGCTGGCCCCCGGTCAAGGCGAGTTCGCAATGCAGAAACCGTTGCGCCGTTTGAGCCATGCCGATGTCATGGACCAGCAGGGCGAGATTCGAGCGATCGGACAGAAACGGCACGATCTTGTGGACGATTTCTCCGCTGCCGAGCATGAGCGACTCGTGATCGTCGACGGCCTCGGCCGCGAACCGGGCAATCGTCGTTTCCGACGCCTTTCGCGTCGCGCCATCGGCTACCGGGACCAGCACGTTCTCCCCCGGCTTTTGCGCGAGATACCGCGCCTTGCCGAACGACCGCACGAGGTAGCGCTGCTGTTCCAGATACGTGAGGTCGGTACGAATAGTGACGCTCGAAACGTCGAATGCCTGGCTGAGCTCCTCGACCGACACCTCGCCGCGCTTGCGGACCAGCTCGACTATCTGCAGCCGTCGCCTCAGGGAACTCTTGTTTGCCTGCATATCTCCACGCTCGAAAGACCAACTTTTGTTTTGAAAGATTTTAGTTTCGACTCGAAAGAACGTCAAAGCGAATTTTTGAAGCGAAAGATAGGGGTTTTCCCTTAATCATGGCGTGCGCCGGACGCCGGACGAGATCGTGCGCTTCATCGCGCCGGGCGTCAGCGAGATCGATCTCGTGCGCCAGTGCGACGCGCTACAGCGCGCGGCGGGCGTGGACGATTACTGGTATCGCGCATTGCCTGCGCTCGTGCTGGCCGGCGAGCATACCCTGACCCCGCGACGCAAATCTGTTTTGCACCCAGGGGACAAGCGTCTGCCGCTTCGTGCACACCCACGACCTGTCCTGGCTACGGCGCGTCAAAAGGCGCGAACCGGCTTCTGTCGAAGGGCGCGGCGGTCGATCTGGCCACCCGCGGAATTCGTGTGAATTCGGTTCATCCGGGGCTGATCCATACGCCGCAAGCGATTACCTGTTTAAAGATCCTGAGGGCCCGTTCGAGCCGGAAGAACCTGTTCGTGGTCGGAAGGGGAGACCACTACGACCTGGACAAGCCGCAGTGCGTCGAGCAGGCCATGGGCAAGCACGGCCCGTTCTTCAAGGACAACCTTTGATGGGCGCCGCGGCCCTGCCGCGGCGCGTGCCGGGCGCTTAAACGTTGCCGTTGACGAGCGCTTTCGCGGTGGCGTCGACCGCCTGGCGCATCTTGTCCACCAGTTCGTCGATCTGCGCATGATCGATCACGAGCGGCGGCGCGATGATCAGCCGTCCATTCGTCGAGCGGACGATGACGCCGAGCTCGAATCCAACCGTGCGGCTATGCCAGGTCAGATCCGCTTCGTTCGCAAAGCGCTCGCGCGTGGCCTTGTCCTTCGCGAACTGGATCGCCGCCACCGCGCCCGCCCCCTGAATCTCGCCGATCAGCGGATGATCGGCGAAGGCCTCGCGCAGCGCCTTCTGGAGATACGGGCCGGTATCGGTGCGGGTGCGCTCGACGAGCCCTCCGCGATCGAGCACGTCGAGGTTCGCCAGCGCCACGGCCGCCGCGACCGGGTGCCCCGAATAGGTCAGGCCGTGCGCGTATACGCCGCCCTGCTCCACGAGCGCCTCGCCCACGCGGCGGCTCATGATGAGGCCGCCCATCGGCACATAGCCCGACGTCAAGCCCTTGGCAATGCAGATCAGATCCGGCTCGAAGCCGAAATATCGGTGTGCGAACCATTCGCCCGTGCGGCCGAAGCCGCCGATCACTTCGTCGGCGCACAGCAGCACGTCGTATTGACGGCAGATGCGCTCGATCTCCTGCCAGTAGCCCTCCGGCGGGAAGATCATGCCGCCCGCGCCCTGGAACGGCTCGGCCACGAAAGCAGCAACGCGGTCCGCGCCCAGCTCCAGGATCTTGCGTTCGAGCGACAACGCGGCGGCCTTGCCGAACGCCTCCGGGCTCAGATCGCCGCCATTGCCGTACCAGTAAGGCTCGTCGACGTGCGTGATATTGGGAATCGGCAGATCGCCCATTTCGTGCATGAACGCCATGCCGCCCAGCGACGCGCTGCCGACCGTCGAGCCGTGATAGCCGTTCACGCGTCCGATCAGCACTTTCTTTTCCGGCTTGCCCATGACGTCCCAGAAGCGCCGCACCGTGCGGATCAGCACCTCGTTCGACTCGGACCCCGAGTTGGTGTACACCACGTGGCTAAAGCGCCCGCCGAGCAGCGTGAACAGCTTCTCCGATAGTTCGATCACCGAAGGATGCGTGGTGTGAAAGAACATGTTGTAGTACGACAGTTCTTTCATCTGCCGCGTGGCGGCATCGATCAGTTCCGGGCGACCGTAGCCGACATTCGTGCACCACAGTCCGGACATGCCGTCGAGATAGCGGTTGCCGTCGTTGTCCCAAAGATGGACGCCGGCGCCCCGCACCATCACGCGGGGCCCTTCCGTGTTCAGCGCCTTCTGGTCGACAAACGCGTGCAGGTGGTGCGCGGCATCGCTTTGCTGATAGTCGCGGGTCGTGCGCTGCGGCAAGTCGTGTGCATTCATTTTTCGAAGCTCCAGGAAAGATTGCGGATCGGGCGATTTACCAGCTGATCCAGGTGGTCTTGAGACCGGTGTACTTGTCGAGCGCGTGCAAGGACAGATCGCGGCCGAAGCCCGACTGGCCGAAGCCGCCGAACGGTGTCTGGGCGCTCAGCGCGTCGACCGTGTTGACGGACACCGTGCCCGCGCGCAGGCGGCCCGAGACGCGATGGGCGCGCGCGAGCGAGCCGGTCCACAGCGAGGCGGCAAGACCGTAGATCGAATCGTTCGCGAGCTGGACGGCCTCGTCCTCGGTGTCGAACCCGAGCACCGAGAGCACCGGGCCAAAGATCTCCTCGCGTGCAATGGCGTCGGCGGGCTTCACGCCGGTGAAAATGGTCGGCTCGACGAAGAGTCCCTTGCCGTTCACGCGCGGCGCACCGCCGCCGGTCGCGAGCGTCGCGCTCTGGCGGCCGCGCTCGATCCACTCGCACACGCGGGCGTGCTGGGCCTGATCGACGATGGCGCCCATGCCGCTCGCTGGATCGAGCGGATCGCCGGGGTAGAAGTCGCGCGCGTGGGCCACGAGCCGCTCGACGAACGCATCGTGAATCGAGCGCTGCACCAGCAGGCGCGAATTCGCGGAGCAGACTTCGCCCTGATTGAAGAAGATGCCGAAGCAGGCCTTGCGCGCGGCGAGATCGAGATCGTCGGTGTCCTCGAAAACCAGGTTCGGGCTCTTGCCGCCGCATTCGAGCCACACCTGCTTCATGTTCGACTGCCCCGCGTATTCGAGAAACTTCTTGCCGACCACCGTCGAACCCGTGAAGGCGAGCACGTCGACATCGGGATGCAGGCCGAGCGCGCGCCCCGCCGTTTCGCCAAAGCCCGGCACGACGTTCAGCACGCCCGGCGGCAAGCCGGCCTCGAGCGCGAGTTCGGCAAGACGCAATGCCGAGAGCGGTGACTGCTCCGCAGGCTTGAGGACGACGCTATTGCCCGCGGCAAGCGCCGGCGCGACCTTCCACGCCACCATGTCGAGCGGGAAATTCCAGGGCACGACCGCGCCGACCACGCCCAGCGGCTCGCGGGTCACGATGGCGAGATTGCCCGGATCGGTCGCGGCGACTTCGCCGGAGAGCTTGTCCACGGCCTCGCCATACCAGCAGAACAGGCTGCTGGCCGCGGGCACGTCGATATCGAAGGCGTCGGCCACGCGCTTGCCCATATTGAGCGAGTCGAGCAAGGCGAACTCGGCGCCATGAGCCGCGATCAGTTCGCCCAGGCGCCGCAATACGCGTTTGCGCTCGGCGGGCGTTGCGCGCGACCACACGCCGGATGCGAACGCGGCACGCGCGGCGCGCACGGCATCATCGACATCGGCGGCATCGCAGGCGGCCACCTCGGCAAGCGCCACGCCCGTTGCCGGGTTGATGGCCGCGAAGGTCTTGCCGCTGCGCGCGGGCATGAAGCGGCCGCCGATATGGGCCTGGGTTCTCGGCGAAATGTCCGCGGCAAGACGCTGCCAGTCGGCGTAGCTGCGCACCGCTGCTGATGGTTGATTCACAAAAACTCTCCAGTTTGGCGACGACGAAGGTTAAAGCCCTTGCTCCGAAGTCGTTGCTATCCATCTTGGTGGTGAAAACCCTCGGTCCGCCACACTGCGGTCGTTGGAGGGTACGGCCGCAATGTGCATGGGCCAAAAAAGAACATAAAGAACGTATTTTCTGGCTAGTGCATCTGTTTTTTCTATGCTGCCCGCGAGGCGCTCCCTGTCTTACGTTTTGCCTTACCTTTCACCGCTTTTCTGCATAGCCAGAATCTATACATGAGGTAGAAAAACTATTTTTTTGCCGCTTAATGGCCGGTGCTACGCTTCAGCCGTCGTTCGATGCACAGCGCCCGGCAACTGGCCTCGCGCTCCCCGGAATCAAACCGGCGTCGGGCCGCACACAGCGGCCCGCACCACCCCAAGAGGCGGTGAATACGAATGGATGAAAGCAGCGGCATGAACGAGATCGACGATTTCCTGAAGAAGCATCGCGTCACCGAAATCGAAGCGATCATTCCCGACATGGCCGGGATCGCACGCGGCAAGATCATTCCGCGCAGCAAGTTCGAAGCGGGCGAGTCGATGCGCCTGCCTCAGGCCGTGATGATCCAGACCGTCACGGGCGACTATCCCGAAGACGGCACGCTGACCGGCGTGACCGACCCCGACATGGTCTGTGTGCCGGACCCCTCGACGCTGCGCATCATTCCGTGGGCCACCGATCCCACCGCGCAGGTGATTCACGACTGCATGCACTTCGACGGCACGCCCGTCGCGATCTCGCCGCGCCATGTGCTGCGCCGCGTGCTGGAGCAATACCGTGCGAAGGGCTGGCAGCCCGTGGTCGCCCCCGAGCTGGAGTTCTATCTCGTCGATGTGAACAAGGACCCCGACCTGCCGCTGCGGCCGCCCGTGGGCCGCACGGGGCGCCCGGAAACGGGCGGGCAGTCGTACTCGATCGAGGCCGTCAACGAATTCGATCCCTTGTTCGAGGATATCTACGAGTACTGCGATATTCAGGACCTCGAAGTCGATACGCTGATTCACGAAATCGGCGCGGCGCAGATGGAAATCAACTTTCTGCACGGCGACCCGCTCAAGCTCGCCGACCAGGTCTTTCTCTTCAAGCGCACCGTGCGCGAAGCCGCGTTGCGGCATCAGATGTACGCGACCTTCATGGCCAAGCCGATGGAGGCCGAACCCGGCTCGGCCATGCACGTGCACCAGAGCATCGTGGACGCGGAGACCGGACGCAATCTGTTCAGCGCGCGCGACGGCCAGCCGAGCAATCTCTTCCATGCGTATATCGCGGGCTTGCAGACCTATACGCCCGCGCTCATGCCGATCTTCGCCCCGTATATCAACTCGTATCGCCGGCTCTCGCGCTTCACCGCGGCGCCGATCGGCGTGCAATGGGGTTACGACAACCGCACGGTGGGTTTTCGCGTGCCGCACTCGGACCCGGCCGGCCGGCGCGTGGAGAACCGCATTCCCGGCGTGGACTGCAATCCCTACCTGGCCATTGCCGCCACGCTCGCAGCGGGATATCTGGGCATGACGCAGGGCCTCAAGGCGAGCGCGCCGCTCGCGAGCGACGGCTATCAACAGCGCTACCAGTTGCCACGCAATCTCGAAGAGGCGCTCACGCAGATGAGCACCTCCGCGCCGCTCTCGGAGATGCTGGGCGAATCCTTCGTCAAGGCCTACCTCGCGTTGAAGGAAACCGAATACGAGGCGTTTTTCCGCGTCATCAGTTCGTGGGAACGCCGGCATTTGCTGCTGCACGTCTAGTCGACCACGTCTAGTCGACCACGTCTAGTCGACCACGTCTAGCCGACCGCGTCTAGCCGACCGCGTCTAGCCGCTTTCACGTCTCACCCGATTTCATACGAGCAATAGCAGGCACTCACGCCTGCCTTTTCATCCCAAGGGGAAGCATGATGATTAGTTATCCGTACTGGTGTCGTATTCGCCCGGCCCTCTCGACCCTCTCGGCGGTCTCGCTCGCGAGCGTCGCGATGCTCGGCGCGCTGCATCCGGCCACGGCCAGCGCCGCCGACACGCAGCTCAACGTCTACAACTGGTCCGACTATATCGGCAAGGACACGATACCGGGCTTCGAGAAAGAGTCGGGCATCAAGGTCAAGTACGACAACTACGACAGCGACGACACGCTGCAGGCCAAGCTGCTCGCGGGCAGCTCGGGCTACGACATCGTCGTGCCCACCTCGAACTACATGGCCAAGCAGATCCAGGCCGGCGTCTATCTGAAGCTGGATAAGTCGAAGATTCCCAACCTCTCGCATCTCGATCCGGCCATCATGAAGATGCTCGCGGAAGCCGATCCCGGCAACCAGTACGCGGCGCCCTATGCCTACGGCACGGACGGTGTCGGCTACAACGTGCAGGCCGTGCAGAAGGCGCTCGGCGCGAATGCGCCGGTGGATAGCTGGGCGCTCGTGTTCGACCCCGACAATCTTTCGAAGCTCAAGAGCTGCGGCGTGTCGTTCCTCGATCAGGCCGTGGACGTGTTCGCCGCGACGCTGCAGTACATGCACAAGGACCCCAACAGCACGAACCCGGCGGACTATCAGGCCGCCTATGAAACGCTCAAGAAGGTCCGGCCGTATATCACCCAGTTCAATTCCTCCGGCTACATCAACGACCTCGCGAACAACGACATCTGCGTGACGTTCGGCTGGTCCGGCGACGTGGGCATCGCGCATCGCCGCGCGATCGAATCGAAGCGGCCCTATGAAATCCGCTTTTCGAACGTGAAGGAAGGCGGCCTGATCTGGTTCGACAGCATGGTGATCCCGAAGGACGCCCCTCACCCCGAAGCCGCGCTCGCGTGGATCAACTATATCGAGGACCCGAAAGTCAACGCCGGCATCACGAACGAAGTGTTCTATCCGACGCCGAACACCGCGGCCCGTTCGTTCGTCACCGCGTCCGTCGCAAACGATGCGAGCGTCTATCCGCCCCAGGACGTCCTCACGAAAATGACGCTGATGAAGTCCTTGCCCGCCAACATCCTGCGGCTGGAAAACCGCCTGTGGGCCGAGCTCAAAACGGGGCATTGACCGGCATCCCGCCACGCGGCTCGCCTCGCGAGCCTGCGCCCGCATCGCATACGACACGGCGCACAACGTTGCGCCCCACCGCGCCGCCGCCTTTTCTTTTCCGTTCGCCATACGCCACCCGGCGCGCCTGAAGCGCGCGGCGCGTAGAACGGTGCGCGTGCGCCGCGCGCCAAACGACCAGAGACTGGCATGGAGACACTGTGAATACGACCGACACCCTTCAACCCGGATCGCAGACGAAGCGCGATTCGTTCATCC
>NZ_CAJMZF010000036.1:0-85100 GCF_905220245.1 Paraburkholderia sp. J63
GCATCGGAAACGCAGGCGCCATCAAGCCCTCAAGCCCCCTGCATGCGCGGCCCGGCACGCAGGCCGGAGACAATCGGCGCGAACACCTCGATCAGCTCCGTCTTGCCGAAGCGCCGTTCGTGCATGCCGAACTCGACGTCGATCTTGCCCGCGTTGTGCACGTCGTAAAGATCCACGATCAACTGAGCATGACGTTCGCTGAGGCCCGCGCGCAGCAGCACCGGTGTCCACTGCTCGCGCGGCAGCTCGCGCGCGACCACCTCGTGGCCGCCGATTTCGGCGAGCACGTCGGCGACATATGCCGCACTGATACGCCTCGGGCCCTCGATGCTCACCACGCGGGGGCCGTGTCCGCGCGCCGGGTCGAGCAGTAGCTCTGCCGACGCGGCACCGACGTCCTGTGCCGCGACCGTAGGAAAGCGCTTGTTCAGTGGATGGTGAAAACTCGGCAGCACGCCCGAGGCCAGTGCGGCGGGAATCGTGCGTCGCCAGTTCTGCATATGCTCGGCAGAACGAAGCAAAATCAATTGAGCCGCGACAGCGTTCAATTGCCGTTCGAAATAATGATAAAGCCGCGTTATACCCGTATTCGCGTCCAGCTCGGCGCCATAGTCGGATAGCGCGAGCACGGTCTCGGGCGGGTCCGCGCGCAGCGCGTCGGCGGCGACGTCGACCATCGTGCGCATCGTCGCCTCGGGATGCGCGTCGGCCACGGGCACCGGACAAAGAATCTGCACCGCGTGCGCGCCGCGAATCGCCGCGGCAACCGAAGCGCGATCGGTCAGATCCGCGCGCACGACCTCGCAGCCAAGCGCGGCAAGGCGCGCACTATGACGCGTATCGCGCACCACGGCGCGCACGGTGTGGCCCGCATGGCGCAACGCCGTCGCCGTTGCGAACCCCGCGTTACCCGATGCTCCAAAAATGACATACATGTCGGCTCCTGGCAGATAGGATCGTCACGATCGTAAAGGAGCCGGGACCGACACACGCGCAGGAAAGGATCGTAGCGAGCAGAATCGTATGATGCGCGCTCGTGCGTTGACGCCCCGAATCCACTAGACTGGCCGCTCGACGTTTTGCGCACCGGCCCGACTGGACGGCGCGCAAAAGGGGGATGCCATGAATGCAGTGCTGGAGGACGCGATGGCGCCGGCCGGTGGCCGCGTCGCCCTGAAAAGCAGTGACGCCCTGGGCTGGCGCGGCTTCGGCGCGCAAGTGCTGGCCATCCAGGCGGGCCGCCACCGCATTGCCGGCACGGCGTACCACCGTATCGGCGTGCATTTCGGCGCGCCGGTGCGTGCGCATTGCGTCTGCGATGGCTTGCGTCTCGCGCGCCTCCAGGCGGAAGGCGATGCCGACGTCGTCCCCGCGGGACTCGATGGAGTATGGACCGACGACGCCGACTGCACGGTACTGAGCATCCGTCTCGAGGACGCGTTCGTGCACGAAATCGCCGGGCAGCTCGTGCGCAATCCGGATACCGCAACGATCCAGCCGCGCCTGCAGATGCGCGACGCGCGCTTGCAGCATCTCGCATGGGCGCTGCGCGCCGAGCTCGAAGCGGGCGAGGCCTCGGACCCGCTATACGCGGAAAGCATCGGCACGGCGATCGCGGTGCGCCTGCTCGACGCCGCCGCGCCGCCCGAAGCGCGGCGCGCGATGCTCTCGCCGCGCCAGGCTGCCCGCGTGACCGACTACATCGAGAGCCATCTCGATGGGCGCCTCACGCTCGCTGAGCTTGCCGCGCTTGTCGAGTTGAGCGTGCCGCATTTCAAGGTGCTGTTTCGCGCGACGCTGGGCATGCCCGTGCATCAGTATGTCGTGCGGCGCCGCGTGGAGCGCGCGAAGACGCTGCTGCTCGACGGGCATCTGAACGCCACCCAGGTCGCGCTGGAAGTGGGCTTCGCGCACCAGAGCCACCTGGCGCACTGGATGAACCGCGTGCTCGGCGTGACGCCGCGCGAGATCATGCGCGAGAAAACGGCTCGATCTACGGCTTGCGCAGATCCATCAGCGCTTGCGTCACGCGATCGATGACCGAGGTCCAGTCATCGGGCCCGGTTTGGCGAAACAGGCGCGCGCGCGGGTACCACGGCGTGTCGTCCCGGTCGCGTAGCCAGCGCCAGCAGCCGTCGTAGCGCGAGAGGATCCACACGGGCTTGTCGAGCGCCCCGGCGAGGTGCGCGACCGAGGTATCCACGCAAATGACCAGGTCGAGACATTCGATGATTGCGGCGGTGTCCGCGAAATCGTGCACGTCGGCCATCGGGTCGAAGGGCCGCAGATCGGGCGGCAGGTCTTCGATCTGCGGCTGCGACGCGGCCCCTTTCTGCAAGCTCACGAAGCGCACGCCGGCGGCTTCCGCGATACGCAGCAAGGGCAGGAACGCGCGCGCCGGCAGGGAGCGGCGCTTGTCGATCGCATTCGATCCGCGATCGTGGGGCCGGGGATCGCCGGCCCAGACGAGACCGACCTTGAAAGCGTCCGCGGGCAGGCGCGCGCGCCACTCGCGCGTCAAACCGGTGGGCGCGCGCAGGTAGGGGGTGTGGGCCGGGATCGTGTCGAGGGTCGTGCCGCAAAACGTCGGCAGGCTGAGCATCAGGCTCCAGTAGTCGTGGCGGGCAATCGTGCTTTTTCCGTCGAGCGGATAGATCGCGTCCACGCCCGCGAGGCTCCCGAAAAGCCGTGTCAGCGCGGGCGGGCAGGCGAAGCTGACCGTCGCCCCGCGCGCCTTCAGCAAGGGCAGATAACGGCAGAACTGCAGCAGATCGCCATAGCCCTGCTCGGGCCAGACGAGCAGCGACTTGCCCTCCAGCGGCTCGCCGCGCCAGCGAGGCCAGGGCACGGGCGGCGGCTGCCCATCGGTGGCGCCCGCGGGCGCGTCATTGCGCGCTTCGTAGGTGGGCCAGCCTTCCTCGAACGCGCCGAGCGACAGCAGGAGCATCGCCAGGTTTCCCCGCGCGGTCGTGTAATCGGGCCGCAGCGCCAGCGCCTCGCGATAGGCCGCCATGGCCTCGTTGCTGCGGCGTTGCCGGTTCAGCGCATTGCCGAGGTTGTTGTGCATCTCGGCCGAGCCGGCATCGTTAGCCAGGGCGTGCCGGAAAGCGACTTCCGCGTCCTGCGGCCGGCCGAGATCCAGCAGGACCAGGCCCAGATTGTTGTGGGCGAGCGCGTAGTCGGGCGCAATGCTGAGAATCCGCCGATATTGCGCTTCAGCGTCGCCGAGTCGCCCGGTTTGCCACAGCAGTATCGCGAGGTTGTTGCGGGCGGCCACGTAGTCCGGTGCGAGGGTTAGCGCGCGCAGCAAGCTTGCCTCCGCCTCCGCTTCGCGCTGCTGGCTGCGCAATACGAGGCTGAGATTGCTGAGCGCCGCGGGCCAGTCAGGCTTGAGCGAAAGCGCCAGTTCGAGCGCGTGCTCCGCTTGCGGCAATTGCCTGCGGCCATAAAACCAGCAGCCGAGACTATTGAGCGCCTCCGCCTGATTGGCCGGACAATGGCGCGTGCGCTGCTCCGCTTGCGCGTGCTCGTTTTCAGCGGTTGCGTGCTGGAGTTCGTGGAGGCAGCGCGCAGCGAGCTCAAGGGCCTGCCAGTGCGAGGGTGCGGATTGCAATAATGGATCGAGGCGCGTGAGCGCCTCGCCGTATTGTCCCGATGAGTAAAGCGACTGAGCCGTCGGCCAGGATTCAGCGGTCCACATGCCTTCACCTTTGTCTGTCATTTGAATCGCTCATCGTGCTACGCCTCGCTCATACCTTGAACGGGATAATTCCTAAAAGCAGTCCGATATCGGGCGCGACGTCCGGAATACCCGGCCCAAATGCGACGGGGATTGATGTGGCTCCAAGGCTTTCCGCAAGCTGACACGGAACGACGCGTAATGGCGCTGCGCCAAAAAAATGCGTCCCTGCCCGCTTCACGCGGGCAGGGACGCATTCCACCATTACTTCGCAATACGAATTACTTGGCCACGGGCATGGTGAATTCCGCGCCCTTTTCGGTGCTTTCCGGCCAGCGCTGCATGATCGACTTCTGCTTCGTGTAGAAGCGCACGCCTTCTTCGCCATAGGCGTGCATGTCGCCGAACAGGCTGCGCTTCCAGCCGCCGAAGCCGTGCCATGCCATCGGCACCGGAATTGGCACGTTGATGCCCACCATGCCCACTTCGATCTGGCGGCCAAACTCGCGTGCCACGTTGCCGTCACGCGTGAAGCAGGCCACGCCGTTGCCGAATTCGTGGTCGTTGATCAGTTGCACCGCCTCGGCGAAGTCCTTCACGCGCACGCAGCCCAGCACCGGCCCGAAGATTTCTTCCTTGTAGATGCGCATCTCGGGCGTGACGTGGTCGAACAGCGTGCCGCCCGTGAAGAAGCCGTTTTCGTGAGCCGGCACCTTCAGCCCGCGGCCGTCCACCACGAGCGTCGCGCCTTCTTCCACGCCGGTCGCGATATAGCCTTCGATGCGTTCGAGCGCCTGGCGCGTGACGATCGGGCCCATTTCGGCATCGGCTTCCATGCCGTTCTTGATGACGAGGCTTTTTGCGCGCTCCGCGAGCAGCGGCACGATCTTGTCGGCCACGTCGCCCACCAGCACCGCGACCGAGATCGCCATGCAGCGCTCGCCCGCCGAGCCGTAGCCCGCGCCGATCAGCGCATCGACGGTCTTCTCGATGTCCGCGTCGGGCATCACGACCATGTGGTTCTTCGCGCCGCCCAGCGCCTGCACGCGCTTGCCGTGCTTAGCTCCTGTCTCGTAGATGTAGTTCGCGATCGGCGTGGAGCCGACGAAGCTCACCGCCTTCACGTCGCGATGCGCGAGCAGCGCGTCGACGGCAACCTTGTCGCCCTGCACGACGTTGAACACGCCGTCGGGCAGGCCCGCTTCCTTCAGGAGGCGCGCCATGAACAGCGCCGCCGAGGGATCGCGCTCGCTCGGCTTGAGCACGAACGTGCAGCCCGTGGCCAGCGCGACCGGGAACATCCAGCACGGCACCATGCACGGGAAGTTGAACGGCGTGATGCCGGCCACCACGCCCAGCGGCTGGCGCACGGTCCAGTTGTCCATGCCGGTGGAGACCTGCTCCGTGTAGTCGCCCTTGAGCAGTTGCGGAATGCCGCAGGCGAATTCGATCACGTCGATGCCGCGCGCGACTTCGCCCTGCGCATCGGTGAAGACCTTGCCGTGCTCGGCCGTGATGATGGCCGCGAGGTCGTCCGCGTGACGGTTCATCAGCTCGAGAAAGCGCAGCAGGACGCGCGCGCGGCGGATGGGCGGCGTGTCGCGCCAGGCCGGGAACGCGGCTTTCGCGCTCGCCACGGCGGCGTCGACGTCGGCGGCCTCGCCCAGCACCAGACGGCGCGCGGCGGCGCCCGTGGCCGGGTTGAACACGGGCTGGGTCCGGTCGCCCGTGCCGCGCTCGGTCTTGCCGCCAATGAAGTGGACTACGTCTGCGGTATCGGTATAGGCCTGCATCTCATCTCCTCGCCATGGGTTGATGGAGGCCAGTGTACGGAGGTGCCGGCACGCTGCAAAGACGCGTGCGCTGAATTGATTGTTTTGGCTGGCGAACAATCGCGAGATGAAACGATGAAAGATGGTGGGGTGCGCGGGCTATCGCCCGTCACGAGCCGCAAGCCTGTTATCGCCGGAAGGGGAATATCGTCAGGAGAACGATATTAATGAAGCGCGTGCCGGTGCGATATCGACATGCACATTAGCGGTGGGGGGCGATCACCGGGACCGCCCCCCACTTCATCAAACTGCGCCCGAGAGCTTCTCGATCGAAATGCCCAGCTCCTCGGCCATGCGCTCGACCATCGTTTGCAGGCGCGCGACTTCATCGGCAAGACGCTGCTGTTCGGCCCTGAGCGCTTCGTATTCGTCGGGCGTCACGCCGCCCGCCTCGCGCTCTACGGACTCCGCGCCAGCCGTCGCGTAGGCGCTCACGCTCACCTCGCCGCACAGCAGGTGCATCCAGCGGCTTTCGCGCTCGCCGGCCGCGCGCGGCAGCTTCACCACGAGCGGCGGCTCGCGTTCGGCGAGTTCGCTCAGAAAGGCCTCGACCGAGGACATGTCGGCGAAACCGTGCAGGCGCGCCGAATTCAGGCGCAACTCGGCGGCTGTTTGCGCGCCGCGTAGCAGGAGCACCGTGAGCAGCGCGACGGCCTGCGTCGGCACACCCAGCACGCGATTGAGGTTGTGCTCGAAACGCGGCACGCGGCTGCTGCTGCCCTCGAACACGAGGCTCAGCAGCTTGAGGTCTTCGATGGCGCTCAGCACCTCGGCCTCGCTCACGTTCATGACCGGCGTGCGCGCCGTCTTCTGGTTGCATCCCGAGGTGAGCGCGTTCAGCGAGAGCGGATAAGTGTCCGGCACGGTGTGCTGCTTCTCGATCAGCACGCCGACGATGCGCGCTTCAAGCGGCGTGAGCGCACGCAGCGCGCGCGGCGAGGAAGCATCGGCTGGGGTGTTCATATGCGGGGTCCGGCAGGGAGTGTTTCACGGGGATTCGATGATACCCGCTCGGCCCGCGCTTGCGTATCGCCATGGCGCGGGGCTGGCTCACCATGTAATTTTTATTTCCATTTGCAACGTTTTTCAGCGCGGAAACCGCCCGGAAGCCGGTTTCCGAAGGCAAACCGTGTCGTTGGGCAAACAGTCGGTAACAATCCTTATTGCACTGCAGCAAAATGATGCCTACACTGCTTGAGTCTGCCCATGACGTGGAAAGGAGGGCGTGCCATCATGTCGTCCGGATCGCCAATGCTGCACTCATCCCCAAGGCTGCATGTCTTCGAACAGGAAGGCGGCTGGCATTGGGGCATTACCGTACCCAGGCCCGCTGGCAGCGGTTTCAAGGTCATCGCTTATAGCGAGACCACGTTCGTGCACGAAACCGAAGCCCGGCGTGATGGAGATCGCGTACTCGGCGATCTTCGCGAGAGTGCGCTCGCCGCTTTTGCGCAATAAAAAGGGACTGGTCTTTCCGGTCCCTGCGTCGCTGTTACCTGCGGCAATACCGCTTTTTCGGCCCCCACTGAACAAACTTTCTGGTCTGCTCGGTTTTCTGTTTTGCCAGTCATCACGCAACCCTGAAAGGTATGACGATGATCATTGAGGTCGCTTCTTCTTCTCCGTCCTGGTTCTTTGAACGCGCGTTTCGTGCGTGACCGCTGTGCACGCGCAGAATCCGCTCTGCCATGTCAGCCATCGAAGCGTCACAAGCCCCGCATCATCATTGCCCCGCCCACAATCACGCCGGCATACCCGACGATCCGCGCGACCCATTCGTGACGTGGCGCGACGCGCTCCGCGACGATGGCTACCGTCACGGGAGCCATCGCGCGCCAGTCCATCACGCCGAGCGCAAGCAGTACGGCCATCCAGTTGCCGCAGCACGTTCCGCAATGCAGCGCGAGACGCATGCCCCGGAGCACGGCCGTAAGAGCGCCGCCATGCGGGCGCCGCGCGCATGGGCGCATCGCCCTGCAGCAGCCGAACCGCTTCATTTTCCACGACGTGAATTGAAGCAGACTCGCAAGCACAACGACGGCGCCCGCAGCGGCGGGCGTGGCGTGAGCGAGGGACGGCAGCCGTATCGCGATCGCGGCCAGTGCAGCGCCCAGCGGAAATACGGCGAGCCCGGCCAGCATCCAGGCCAGGAAGTAGCCTGAAGCGATCAAGATAATTAGCAATCCAGACTGAAATTCGGAAGTGTCACGCCACACAACGCGCTCGCGCAACAGCATCGGCACGAGCACGGGCAGCATCATCGCGGGCATCATCACGGCCCACATGCAGGCAAACGAGGCGGCGGCATGCAGCCATGTTTGCCCGCACATCGGCGTCCAGATCGCCGATAGCATCCAGCCTCCCGTCATCGGCGTGCCGCTCATCGTCGCCATGTACGCGTAGCGCCGCAGCGTCGCAGCCGCGCTGGCCGCGAAGAAGAGCGCCGCCGCGCCGATCAGGATTGCGTTCGACGCAACGCGCCGTGAGCCCCCGGGCGCGCGCGTCATGTCGACGAGGTCCATGGCCGCCCCAATGATCTCAGCGACTTCAGCGAGTGACGTACTCGTCGTGCCGCTTCCACCAGACGCCGGCCTCGTTGCGTCCTCGCGGCGCGCGGTCGAGCCACTGATACATGCTCCAGAGGCCGTCGAGGCCGCGCGCATAGGTCGAATACGTGTGATAGACCTGGCCGTCTTCGAGCACGAACGCGCTCATGCCGGGGCGGTCGAGCGCATAGGTGGCGGCGTCGGTGCCGCAGCTCGCCGCGAACTGCACGACGGGCACCGGCGGCGGCTCCATGTCCATCGCGTGGCTGCCGCGCAGGTAGTTGTATTCGACGCTGCCTTCGCGCTGCTGCTGCGCGGTGAACGAGACGTTGAAGTCGAAGTTGAAATCGTTGCCGTGCGACGAGGCCCATGGGAACGTCCAGCCCATGCGCTGCCGGTAGCCGAGCAGCTTCGCGAGCGGCGCGCGCGAGACCGCCGTGAGCGTCACGTCGTGGTTCGCGAGATGGGCGGCACTGCCCGCGAATCCATCGGCGAGCGCCGAACACGACGGGCAGCCCGCCGCGTAGTCGGGCCCGAACATGAAGTGATAGACAAGCAATTGCGAGCGTCCGGCGAACAGATCCGGCAGCGTTGCACGGCCCTGTTCGGTGTCGAACGAATAGGTCTTCTCGACGCGCACCCAGGGCAGCGCCTGGCGTTGCTGCGCCAGCGCATCGCTGCGCCGGGTGAGATCTTTTTCGGCTGCGAGCAGGTCGAGCCGTGCCGCGAGCCATTGCTCGCGCGTTCCAGTCGTATGCGTGGCCATCGTTGCCTCCTGTGTGTGGCGTGGCGGCGAGTCAAAAGAGTGCCGTGGTAGATTAGGTCCGGGCTTCGCGGGGGAGGGAGTGACAAGTGTGTCGGGATTCGGATGAGCATGGACTCGTTGATCACGGCGGCGGCGCGCGCGCTCGCGACCGGTGATCCGCTCGGCGCGCTGAATCGCGTCGCGTTGCGCGACGATCCGCCCGCGCTCGCGCTGCGCGGCATCGCCATGGCGCAGCTCGGCGAGCTCGAACGCGCCAAAGCACTGCTGCGCCGCGCGGCGCGCGCGTTCGGCGCGCGGGAGGCGGTGGCCCGCGCGCGCTGCATCGTGGCGCAAGCGGAAATCGCGCTGGCCTCGCGCGATCTCGGCTGGCCCGTGACCACGCTCGACGCGGCGCGCCGAACGCTCGAAGCGCACGGCGATCGCCTGAACGCCGCGCATGCGCGCTATCTGGAGATCCGCCGCCTGCTGCTGATCGGCCGGCTCGACGAGGCAGAGCGCCTGCTCGCCGCGATCGATCCCGCGCCGTTGCCGCCTGCGCTGCGCGCGGCGCACGCGCTGATCGTCGCGGGCATCGCGATGCGGCGCATTCAGACCCAGGCGGCCCGCGATGCGCTGGCCGCCGCGGCGCACGCGGCGCGTCTCGCGGGCATCGCGCCGCTCATCGCCGAGGTCGAGCGCGCGGCGCAACTGCTCGACGTCCCCGCGGCGCGCCTCGTCGTGCGCGGCGAGGCGCGTTCCATGTTGCTCGGGGAAGTCGAGGCGTTGCTGGCCTCACCAGCACTGGTCGTCGACGCATGCCGTTACGTCGTGCGCGAGCGAGAGGCCGTGGTGCCGCTCGCGCGGCGGCCGGTGCTGTTCGTGCTGGCGCGCGCGCTGGCCGAGGCGTGGCCCGGCGACGTGCCGCGCGACGAACTCATCGCGCTTGCCTTCCGCATGAAGCACGCCGACGAATCGCACCGCGCGCGCTTGCGTGTCGAGATCGGGCGGCTGCGTAGCCTGTTGCGCGACATGGCCGACATCGACGCGACGCAGCAGGGTTTCGCGCTCGCGCCACGGCATGCGCGCGACGTGGTCGTGCTGGCGCGGCCAGTCGAAGAGAAGTACGCGGCGGTGCTGGCGCTGCTCGCCGATGGCGAATCGTGGTCGAGCTCGGCGCTCGCGCTCGCGCTGGGGGCGAGCCAGCGCACCGTGCAGCGCGCGCTCGACGCGCTGGCGGCGGGGCGCAAGGTCCAGGCGTTCGGCCAGGCGCGCGCGCGCCGCTGGACCATGCCGCCCGCGCCCGGATTCGCGACGACCTTGTTACTCCCCGCGCCGCTGCCGGGCGACCAGGATGGGGACATGAAGCATCGGACCAAAAGGAGAAGACGATGAAGCGTGCCCCTGCCAGCATCATTCGCGAATACGGCCCGTTCCCCGGCGTCGAGCGCGTGAACGGCGTCACTTACGACGGCAACCGGCTCTGGTTCGCGACTGGCGACCGGCTCACGGCGCTCGATCCGCAGAGCGGCGAGACGGTCGGCTCACTCGACGTTGCCGCGCATGCGGGCACGGCCTTCGACGGCCAGCACCTGTTCCAGATTGCCGAGGCGCAGATCCAGAAGATCGATCCGCAGACGGGCCGCGTGCTCGCGACGCTGCCGGCGCCGGGCAAAGGCGGCGATTCGGGGCTCGCGTGGGCCGACGGCTCGCTCTGGGTGGGCGAGTACCGCGAGCGCAAGATCCACCAGATCGATCCGGAAACCGGCGAGATCCTGCGCACGATCGAGGCGAGCCGCTTCGTCACGGGCGTGACCTGGGTGGACGGCGAGCTTTGGCACGCGACCTGGGAGGGCGACGAGAGCGACTTGCGGCGCATCGATCCGCATACGGGCAAGGTGCTCGAGCGGCTCGACATGCCGCCGGGGATCGGCGTCTCGGGGCTCGAATCGGATGGCGCCGATCAGTTCTTCTGTGGCGGCGGCAATAGCGGAAAAATCCGCGCGGTGCGCCGGCCGAAGCGGGGTGCCGCCCAGCGGGGTGTCGCCCAGCGCGATGCCACGCGTCATGGGGACGATGAAACGGCTGCTTGAGCGGCGCTGGTTTTCATCGTTGGAACGGGCGTATTGCTGCACAGCTTCTTGCAGCCGTTTCCAGCCCGCATAAAGATCCGCACACGATTCCGGTTGAACCGGCTCGTGGCGGATCTTAATCGTTGGTTATCCGAATAGATTTTCTGGTACAGATCACAGTCACTCGTTGAATGACGGTGCACGCGCCATCGCGGCGCGGGCGCATACCGCCGCCATTTCACCGTCGGCACCTCGCCTCCTTCTCCCCCGCAACGGTCCATTCTCCGCATCCCACCGCCGATTTCGGCCGCGCGAAGCGCGCCGGCCGCTCCCTTGCGTACTCGCGTATACCCCATTGCCGGAATTTTTTTTCCGTGAAAGACTGCATCGCATCCGGTGCATCAGATTGTCGTCCGGTATATCGGACGAATCGGGGGGCGCCACCGCCAGTCGCCCACCGCAAACGCGAGGCTGAGCGCCACCCGGTTTCACGCCTGGACTAATTCCTCTCCGATCAGGATCGCAAAATGAAACTCGTCAAAGAAAGCGCAAAGTTCGCCTGCCTGTTTGCCGTGGCCGGCCTGCTGGCGCTCGCCGGCTGCACGAAGGTGCCGACCACAGGCCAGAACGCGGCGGCGGCCTCCACGCTGCAAGCGGTGCTGCAGCGCGGGACATTGCGCGTGGGCGACTGCCTGACGTTCGCGCCGTTCGGCTTCTACAACAAGGACGGCCAGCCCGACGGCTATGACGTCGATCTCGCGAAGGAACTGGCCAAGGAAATGGGCGTGAAGCTCGAAGTGGTGAACACCACGAGCGCGAACCGCATTCCGAATCTGCAGACGGGCAAGGTCGACGTGGTGTTCTGCAACTTCACGCGCAATCTGGAACGCGCCAAGGAGATCGGCTTCACGACGCCCTATGTGGTCGCGAGCGAAGCGCTGCTGGTGAAGAAGAGCAGCGGGATCCAGTCGATCAAGGACATGTCGAACCGCACCATCGCCACCGTCAAGGGCTCCACGAACGGCGACGAAGTCCGCGCGCTGAACATGCAGGTGAAGATTCAGGAATACGACAGCTCCGAAGCCGCCATTCTGGCCGTGAAGCAGGGCCAGGCCGACGCGATGATCGAAGACAACAACTTCCTCGCCTATCAGGCCAAGCTCGATCCGGACCTCGCCGTCACCAACGAAGCGCTCGTGCCGCTCGAGTACAACGCGTTCGGCGTGAAGGCCGGCGATCAGGTGTGGCTCAACTATCTGAACCTGTTCCTTTTCAACATCAACGCGTCGAAGCTCAATGCTCAGTTGTACCAAAAGTGGTTTGGCGTCGAGCCGCGCTATCCGCTCAATCCGCAGATGTGAATGGTGAATGCGCGTGGCTGAGCGCAAGCGTTTCAGGCGAACGGCAAGCGGCCGACTTTTACCCAGAGGCAGGAAATGAGTTATCAATGGCTTACCTTGTGGGGCTACATGCCCGACTTCATTGCGGCGGCGTGGCTGACGCTGCAGGTCACGCTGCTGGCCTTTTGCCTCGCGCTGGTGCTCGGCCTGCTTTCCGCGCTCGCGGCGGCCTCGCGGGCCGGCGTGCTGCGGCTCGTGTCGAGCTGCTATGTCGAGGTCATCCGCAATACGCCGATCCTGCTGCAGATCTTCATCGTGTTCTTCGGCTTGCCGTCGATGGGGCTCAACCTGGGCGCGTACACGGCGGGCGTGATTGCGCTCGGCGTGAACGTGGGCGCCTATCTGTCCGAGGTGTTTCGCGCGGGCATTCAGTCGGTGCCGCGCGGCCAGATCGAAGCGGCCAGCATTCTGGGTCTTTCGCGCGCGCAGGTCTTTCGCGAGGTTGTGCTGCCGCAAGCCGCGCGCGCCGTCTATCCGGCCATCGTCAACAACCTCATTCAGTTGCTGCTGGGCACGTCGCTGCTTTCGGCGATCGCGCTGCCCGAGCTGACCGGCACGGCCACCGTCATCAACTCGCGCACGCTGCTGTATATCCAGACCTTCACCATCACGCTGATTGCGTATCTGGTGCTCAGCAATTGCCTTTCGTGGATCGCGGCGCGCATTGGCGCGCGGGTCTTCCATCCGCCGCTCGTGATGCGAAAGCGTGCGCGCATGCCGTTCTTCATGGCGCGTCAGCCCCGCCGCTCGTGAGCCCTCGAACCGGAGATCCAGAATGTCGACCGAATTGTTGAGGACCAGCCTCTCGATCCTGCTGCAGGGCTTGCTCGGGACCTTGCTGTTGTCCGTGGCGTCCATCGCCGGCGGAACGATTATCGGGCTCGTGGCCGCGATATTGCGCTCGTTCGGGCCGGGGGGCACCTCGCGCATCGCCCAGCTTTATACCGAGCTGTTTCGCGGCACACCCGTGCTCATCACGCTCATGTTCATTTATTTCGGCGTGTCGTATTTCGGCTATGCGATCGACGTATTCGCGGCCGGCGTCGTGGGCCTGAGCGTCTATCAGGGCGCCTATATCTCCGAGATCTTCCGCTCGGGCATCGAAGCCGTGCCCAAGGGGCAATGGGAGGTCTCGCAGATTCTCGGCCTGAGCCGGACCCAGGCGTTCTTCTCGGTGGTCTTGCCGCAGACCGGAAAAATCGTGCTGCCGCCGCTCATCGGCCAATACCTTTCGCTCATCAAGGACACGTCGATCGTCAGCATGATCGGCATGTCCGAGCTGATGCACGGCGGGCAGGCCATCGTCGACCGGGTTGGCAAGCCGGCCGAAATCTACGGACTCGTTGCCGTGCTCTATTTCGCTGTGTGCTTCCCGCTTTCGCAGTGGGTGCGCCACCATGATCGAAGGAACGTGCTGTCATGAACGCTAACGCCACCAACCCCTCCGCGGCCGCCGCGAAGCCCGTCATCACGCTCGCGGGCGTGAGCAAATCGTTCGGCGCCACCAAGGTGCTCACCGAAATCAATCTCGACGTGCGCCCCGGTGAAGTGCTCGTGCTGATCGGCGCCTCGGGCTCGGGCAAGAGCACCGTGCTGCGCATCATGAGCGGCCTGGAAACGGCCGACTCCGGCGAAGTCTGGGTCAACGAGGTGCCGCTGCATGATGCGCGGCGCGCGCGAGAGATTCGCGGACACGTCGGCATGGTGTTCCAGCAGTTCAATCTGTTTCCGCACAAGACCGCGCTCGGCAACGTGACGCTCGCGCTCATCAAGGCGCGCAAGATGAGTCCCGCCGACGCGCGCAGGCGCGCGATGGAAGCGCTCGATCGCGTGGGTCTCGCCGAGCGCGCGGAGCACTACCCAAGCCAGCTTTCCGGCGGCCAGCAGCAGCGCGTGGCGATCGCGCGCGCGCTCGCGGTCGAGCCGCGCATCATGTTCTTCGACGAGGCGACTTCGGCGCTCGATCCCGAACTCGTGGGCGAAGTCACCGAGGTCATGCGCGGGCTCGCGCGCGATGGCATGACCATGGTCGTGGTGACGCACGAGATGGGCTTCGCGCGCAAGACTGCGGACCGCGTGGTGTTCATGGACAAGGGCGTGATTGCGGAGCAGGGCGAGCCCGAGAAGATTTTCGTGACGCCGCAGAACGAGCGCACGAAGCAATTCCTGCATCGCGTGCTCGATCATTGAATCGGGCATGACGTGATCTGGCTTCAGGTCTTGATCGTGTATGCTCCCGGCCATTCTTTCATCACATGCACGCTCGCGTGCACGGAGTTCAATTCATGTCGGCACCCGAATCGTCGAGGGCCAGAGGGGTGGACCGCGTCATCGGCATTCTCAGGCAGTTGCATCTCGCGCGGCGTCCGCTCACGATGCGCGAGCTCATCGAGGCCACCGGCGCGCCGCGTTCGAGCGTCTATGAGCTGGTCACGATTCTGGCCGAGGCGGGCTGGCTCGAAGTGGCGGAAGACGGCGCCGTGTTTTTCGGCCGCGAAATGCATTACTACGGCTCGGACTACGCGCAGCACAACGACCTGATCAGCCGCTCGCACCAGGCCATTCTCGCGCTCGTGCGCAAGCACGACGAGACCGCGCAACTGTGCACGCTCGAAGGCAACAAATATACGGTAGTGCTTTCGGAGAACAGCTCGCGGCCGTTCAACATCAGCTCGGAAATCGGCGTCAAGGTGCCGATTCCGTGGACCGCGACGGGCCGCCTGCTGCTCGGCCATCTGGGCGCCGACGAGATTCGCGCGCTCATTCCCGATGAAGATTTCGTGCTCGATAACGGCAAGCGCGTCGAGTTTGCGGATTTTCTGCACGACATCGAGCACGCGGCCGAACTGGGCTATTGCTGCACCGAAGGCCTTTCCAATACGTTCCGGCTCTGCATGGCCGCGCCCATCCGCGACCGCTCGGGCGCCACGATTGCGGCGCTCTGCTTCATGACGAGCCGCGACACCGAGCCCGCCAAGCGCGCGCTGATGCTCGAGGATCTGATCGGTTCCGCGCAGGCGCTGTCGAAGTTTTGAGCCCGAGGCATCGGGGCAATAACCTCGCGCAGCGCCTGCGCGAAAGCGGAGCCGCGCAAGCGGCATGTCTGTTTCAGGCGTGCCGCGGAGTGTGCCCGCCATCGCCCAGCGAGCGAGCATCGTCGTATTCGCGCGAAATGTCCTTGTTCGTGTAGTCGCCCATGCGCCAGGCCGCCACGAGACTCACCACGCCGCAGACGAAAATATAAGCGGCGATCGCATAGCCCGAGCGGTAATAAGCGAACAGCGCCGTGGCGATCAGCGGCGCGGGACCGCCTGCGATCAGCGAGGCCAGTTGATACCCGAGCGAGGCGCCGCTATAGCGCAGCCGTCCTGTGAACGACTCGGCGATCAAGGCGGCCTGCGGCCCATAGAGCATCGAATGCGGCACCAGCGAAAGCACCACGGCCAAGAAAATCAGCGCCGGATTACGCGTGTCGATCATCGCGAAGAAAACGAAGCCGAACAGGCCGGCGCAGGCCGCGCCGATCATGTACATGCGCTTGCGGCCGATCAGGTCGGACACGTGGCCGAACAACGGAATGGTGAAGAACTCCACCACCGAAGCGGCCAGCACGGCCGTGAGCATGAGGTCGCGCGAGGCGCCGAGCGTCCTCACGCCATAGGCGAAAACGAAGGCCGTGAAAATATAGAACGGCGCTTGTTCGGCCATGCGCGCGAATGCCGAAAGCAGAATGTCTTTGGGCTGGCGGCGGATGACCTCCATCGTCGGGGCCTTTTCGATCCGGTGCTCGGCCAGCAGCTTCGCGAAGATCGGCGTTTCGAGGATGCTCAGGCGAATATAGAGGCCGATGGCGACGAGCACGATGCTCAGGAAAAACGGCACGCGCCATCCCCAGGTGATGAAATTGCTGCCCGAAATCTGGCTCATGGCCAGCACCACCAGATTGGAGACGAACAGCCCCGCGGGCACGCCGAATTGCGGCCAGGAAGCCACGAGGCCGCGATGCGAATTGCTGCGCGCCCATTCCATCGACATCAGGACCGAGCCGCCCCATTCGCCGCCCACGCCTACGCCCTGAATGAAGCGCAGCACGGTGAGCAGCACGGCGCCCCAGATGCCGATCGACGCGTAGGTGGGCACGAAGCCCACGGCGAACGTGGCGAGCCCCATCAGCAGCAGCGTGACGATCAGCGTGGCCTTGCGGCCGACGCGGTCGCCGTAGTGGCCGAAAATGGCCGCGCCAACGGGCCGCGCGATGAAGCCGACGGCGTAGATCAGAAACGCCTGCAGCGTGCCGACGAGCGGGTCCGATTCGGGAAAGTAGAGCTTCGCGAAGACGAGGCCGGTGACAATGCTGTAGAGAAAGAAGTCGTACCACTCGATGGTGGTCCCGATCGTGCTGGCAATCACGGCGCGGCGCAATTGACGGTGGGCTTCCTGTTCGGAGAGGAGCAGCGCTCCCGACGGTTGGTCACTCATTTCGCACCCCAAAAGTAAGGGTGATAGGGTCCGGCGACCCGGTGCGCGGCGAGTGGATTCGAGAGAGGGGCGAATGCGCGCCACGTGGCGAGCGCGATGGCCTCAGCGGCGGCGCTGCGTGCGATTTCCGCTATGGATCGCCAGGGTGGTGTCACAATGATATGTCACATCTTGATGCATTGTGAGTTCGATTGCGTCGCGCGAGAAACACGCAGGCAACGCTCCCGGCAACCCTTCGTGTACAGTGACGCCGCCGTTGACGGCGTCGAAAATCGACGGCCGTCCTCGCGCATTTCGCCTTGCCATGGAATCCGACGATGTCGCTACTGATTGAAGAAGTGCCGCCCGCCGCCGCGCCGATAGAACTGCTGTTACTGGCCGATCCCTCAGAAGAAAAGGTCCGCGCTTATCTGCCTGCCTCCAGATGCTTTGTTGCCCTTAACGAGGGCGCCGTGGCCGGCGTGTGCGTGGTCCAGCAACAGCAAGCGGGCGTTCACGAGCTCATGAACATCGCGGTCGCGCCGGAGCAGCAAAAGGCCGGTGTCGGCACGCGGCTTCTACAGTGGGTGATCGAGCGCTATCAGGCGGCCGGCGCGCAAGTGCTGGAAGTGGGCACCGGCTCGTTTGGCTACCAGTTGACGTTCTATCAGCGGCATGGCTTCCGCGTTGCCGCGATCGACCGCGACTTCTTTGTCACGAATTACGACGAGCCGATCGTCGAGGAAGGCATCCGGTTGCGCGACATGCTGCGGCTGCGTATCGAGTACACGCGTTGAACAATCACTGAACAAGCGCTTTTTTTGCTGCCGATTGCACTAGGACAATTATTGACCTGCCCGCTTTTGAGCGACCATGAGCACTTACGGAGGAGCTCAACGAGATGGTCCGGGTGAAGGTTTCAAGCAAATGGCACGACGCGGTCGGGGCCGTGCACGGCGCGGAGTCCAAATACAAGCGGCTCGTGAAGGCCATCGCGCTCGATATCGAGAGCGGCGCGCTCGCCTCGGGCGTGCGGCTCGCGCCGCAGCGCGAAGTGGCGGCGGAACTCGGCATCAGCGTGCAAACGGTGACCAATGCCTACAAGGAGCTCGAAAGACAGGGCCTGATCCGCTGCGAGGTCGGGCGCGGGAGCTTCGTCGCCGCGCGCGTGACCGAGGCGATGTCGAACTATATCCTCGACACCGCGGAGCGCGAGATCGTCGACTTCTCGATCGCGCGCATCGTCCACACGCCTGAGCACGACGCGGCCTGGCGCGAGGTCTGCGCCACGCTCTCCACGCTCGACGACCAGCCCTGGATCCGCTCGTTCCGGCCCATCGCCGGCTTCGAGCATCATCGCCAGGCGGGCGCGGCGTGGCTGGCCTCGCTGAACATGCCGGTCGAGCCGGCGTCGCTGCTGATCACCAACGGCGCGGCCCAGGGCATCTTTCTCGCGCTCGCCTCCACGGTCGGCCCCGGCGACACGGTGCTGTGCGAAAGCCTCACGGACCACGGCGTGATCGGCCTCGCCAACGTGCTGGGGTTCACGCTCAAGGGGCTCGAACTCGACGAGCACGGCATCCGCCCCGAGCACTTCGAGGAGATGTGCGACAGCGAGCGCGTGAGCGCGCTGGTCTGCACGCCCACCTTCAATAACCCGACGATGTCGGTGATGCCCGATTCGCGGCGGCGCACCATCGCGCGCATCGCGGAGCGCTATGGCGTCTACGTGATCGAGGACGATGTCTACGGCGCGCTGCCCGCGAAGACCTGCACGCCCATCGCGAGCCTGATTCCGGAGCTGGCGTTCTACAGCACGAGCATGACGAAGTCGGTGCTCACGGGGCTGCGCACCGGCTATCTGGCGATGCCGCGCCGGCTGGCGCTGCGCGTCGAGAGCGTGCTGCGCGTGAGCAGCTGGATGGCCACCTCGCCGATCGCCGAGATCGCCACGCGCTGGATCGTGGACGGCACCGCGCGGCGCCTCGTGGAGCTGCAGCGCGAGCGCCTTGTGGCGCGCCAGGCGATGGTGCGCGAGACGCTCGGCGAATACGTGTTGGGCGCGCATCCGAATGCGTTGTCGGCATGGCTGCGCGTGCCCGACTATTGGCAGGCCGAGCGCGTGGTGCGCGAGCTGCGCAACCGCCAGATTGCCGTGACCTCGCCCGATCCGTTTGTCGTCGGCAGCACGCCGCGGCCCAACGCGGTGCGGATTTGCCTTGGCGCCGAGGCCAACGACGCCGCGTGCAAGAACGCATTGAAAACCATTGCGGGCGTATTCGAGCAATATCCGCACGTGAACGATTTCAACTGAATCGCGGCCGCATCGAAGCGACGTTGGGGCTAAGGCGTGCCCCATGCGCGATGCCCCAGGGAAAGGCCTGGGCGGCAACGGGGGGCGGATTGTACCAGGACATTAGGAAGCCCGATTTGGAACATTAGACTGGTTCGCACTGCATCACTCACGGAATGTGCGCTCCATGTCACCGCTTACGCTTGCCGACGTTTATCGCGCACGCCAGCGCCTCGCCGGGCGCGTCGCGCTCACGCCGCTCGTCCCGTCGCCGTCGCTCTCCGCGCGCATGGGCGCGCCGGTCTACCTCAAGCTCGAAACCGTGCAGCCGACCGGCAGCTTCAAGCTGCGCGGCGCGACCAACGCCATCGCCCAACTCGCCGGGCAAGGCGTGACGCGCGTCGTCACCGCATCGACGGGCAATCACGGCCGCGCGCTCGCCCACGCCGCGCGCGCGCTGGGCATCGAGGCGGCCGTTTGCATGTCGTCGCTCGTGCCGCGCAACAAGGTCGATGCGGTGGCCGCGCTCGGCGCGCGCGTGGTGATCGAGGGCAAGAGCCAGGACGAGGCGCAGGTGGCCGCGCAACGCCTCGTGCGCGAGGAAGGCTATGCGTTCGTGCCGCCGTTCGACGACCTGCGCGTGATCGCGGGGCAGGCCACGATAGGACTCGAAATTCTCGAAGCGCTGCCCGATGCGGCTACGCTCGTCGTGCCGCTCTCGGGCGGCGGACTCTTTGGCGGCGTCGCGTTCGCGGCGAAGCAGATCCGGCCTGCGATCGCGGCAGTCGGTGTTTCTATGACGCGCGGCGCGGCCATGCACGCGAGCCTCGCGGCGGGGCGTCCCATCGACGTTGAGGAACACGAAACATTGGCCGACTCGCTGGGCGGCGGCATCGGGCTGGAGAATCGCCATACCTTCGCGCTGACGCGCCTGCTCGCCGACGACGTGGTCCTGCTCGACGAGGCATCCATCGCGCGCGGCATCGCGCATGCGTACCGCGAAGAGCGGCTCGTGGTGGAGGGCGCGGGCGCGGTGGGCATGGCTGCGTTGCTCGAAGGACTCGTTCCGCACGCGGCGCACGCACGCGGCGCGGCAAGCCAGCGTGATACGAACGGCCCGATCGTCGTCGTCGTGAGCGGCGCGAATATCGACATGACGATGCACCGCCGCATCGTGACGGAGAACTGACTTGCAATCCGCCCATTCCGCTAATCCCGCTAACCTCGACAACTCGATCACGCTGCTCGGCGAAGCGCAGTTGCGCGCGCTCGTGCCGCTCGATCTCGCCGCCATCGATCAGGTGGAGGCCGCGTTCGCGTCGCTCGCGACCGAAGCCGTGGTCATGCCGCCGATCCTCAACATGGCCCTGACCGACCGCCACGGCGAAGTGGACGTGAAGACCGCGTATCTGCCGCGCTTCGAGCAGTTCGCGATCAAGATCAGCCCCGGCTTCTTCAACAATCCCGCGCTCGGCTTGCCGAGCCTGAACGGATTGATGCTCGTGCTCTCCGCGCAAACGGGCCTCACCGAAGCCGTGCTGCTCGACAACGGCTACCTCACCGCGGTGCGCACGGCCGCCGCGGGCGCGGTCGCCGCGCGCTGGCTCGCGCGCGCCGATGCGCGCAGCGTGGCCATCGTGGGCGCGGGCGAGCAGGCGCGCCTGCAACTCGACGCGCTGATGCTGGTGCGCAAGATCGAGCGTGTGAGCGTCTGGGCGCGCTTCGCCGCGCGCGCCGAGGCTTTCGCCGCGGACGTGGAGCGCCGCCACGGCGTGCAGGCGCGCGTCGTTCAATCGGTGCGCGAGGCATTCGCGCAAGCCGACGTCGCCATCACGACCACGCCGAGCCGCGAGCCGCTCGTGAGCGCGAGCGATCTGCACGCGGGCCTGCACGTCACGGCGATGGGCTCGGACGCCGAGTACAAGAACGAACTCGCGCCCTCGGTATTCGCGGCCGCGCGCTACGTGTGCGACCGCCTGCAGCAAACACGCGTGCTTGGCGAACTCGCGCACGCGATACGCGCGGGCGCGGTGGCCGCCGAGGCGCGCTTCGACGAACTCGGCGAGATCGTCGCCGGCCGGCGCCCCGCGCGCACGAGCGACGACGAGATCACGATTTGCGACCTGACCGGCACCGGCGCGCAGGACACCGCGATTGCCGCGCTCGCGCTCGCGCGAGCCCGCGCGGCGGGAGCCGGAACCGTTTTTCACAACGCAGTGACGCTTTGAGAGGGGACAATGTCGGCAGTGAATGAAACGAGCGTGAATGCGGGCACGGCAACGCCGCGCCTCGCGTTCTCACGCAGCGAATACGAGGCGCGCCTCGCGAAGACGCGCAAGGCGATGCAACAGGCCGGCATCGACCTGTTGCTCGTTACGGACCCCACCAATATGTACTGGCTCACGGGCTACGACGGCTGGTCGTTCTACGTGCACCAGTGCGTGCTGCTCGCCCAGGACGGCGAGCCCGTATGGTTCGGGCGCGGCCAGGACGCCAACGGCGCGAAGCGCACGACCTTCCTCGCGCACGACCAGATCGTTGGCTATCCTGATCATTACGTGCAGTCCACCGAGCGTCATCCGATGGACTATCTCGCGCGCGAAGTGATTGCGGCACGCGGCTGGGAGACGCTGCGTATCGGCGTCGAGCTCGACAACTACTATTTCAGCGCCGCCGCGTATGCCGCGCTACAGCGCCATCTGCCCGGCGCGCGCTGGATCGACGCCACGGCGCTCGTGAACTGGCAGCGCGCCGTGAAGTCGGCGCGCGAGATCGAGTACATGCGCGTCGCGGCCCGCATCGTCGAGAAAATGCACGCGAGCATTCTCGAAGCGGTCGAGCCCGGCATGAAGAAGAGCGACCTGGTCGCGCGCATCTACTCGGCGGGCATTACCGGCGCGGGCGAGCATGGCGGCGATTATCCGGCCATCGTCCCGCTGCTGCCGACGGGCTCCGACGCGGCCGCGCCCCATCTCACCTGGGACGATTCCCCATTCGGCACGAATGCGGGCACGTTCTTCGAGATCGCGGGCTGCTACCGGCGCTACCACTGCCCGCAGTCGCGCACCGTGTACCTCGGCAAGCCGCCGCAGCATTTCGTCGAGGGGGAAAAAGCCGTCGTCGAGGGCATCGAAGCGGGTCTCGCCGCAGCGAAGCCCGGCAATGTCTGCGAGGACATCGCCAACGCATTCTTCGCAGTGCTGCGTAAATCAGGCATCGAAAAGAACAGCCGCTGCGGCTACCCGATCGGCGCGAGCTATCCGCCCGACTGGGGCGAGCGCACCATGAGCCTGCGCCCCGGCGACCGCACGGTGCTCGAACCGGGCATGACGTTCCACTTCATGCCGGGCCTGTGGCTCGACGACTGGGGCCTCGAAATTACCGAAAGCATTCTGATTACCGAAACCGGCGTGGAAACGTTCTGCAATACGCCGCGCAAACTGTTCGTGAAGGAGTAGCGGCAATGCGTGCGTCCCCCATCACGCCGACCATCGATCTCGATGCCGAAGGCGTGCAACACGGCTTTCTCAAGCTGCCTTACTCGCGCGACGATTCGGCGTGGGGCGCGATCATGATTCCGCTCACCGTGGTCAGGCACGGCGAGGGGCCCACCGTGCTGCTCACGGGCGGCAATCATGGCGACGAGTACGAAGGCCCGATCGCGCTCGCGAAGCTCGCGGGCTCGCTCGACGCCGCCGAGGTGAACGGCTGCGTGATCATCGTGCCGTACATGAACTATCCGGCGTTTCGCGCGGGGCTGCGCACCTCGCCGATCGACGCGGGCAACATGAACCGCAGCTTTCCGGGCCGGCCCGACGGCACGGTGACGGAGAAGATCGCCGATTACTTCCAGCGCCATCTGCTCGCGCGCGCCGATTACGTGCTCGATATTCACGCGGGCGGGCGCACGCTCGACTTCGTGCCGTTCGCGGCGATTCACGTGCTGCCCGACACCGCGCAGCAGGCGCGCTGCGAGCGGGCGATGCGCGCGTTCGGCGCACCGTACTCGATGCGCATGCTCGAACTCGATAGCGTGGGGCTGTTCGACAGCGCCGTGGAGGAAGCGGGCAAGGTGTTCGTCTCGACCGAGCTGGGTGGCGGCGGCACGTCGACGGCGGCGAGCGTGGCGATTGCCGATCGCGGCGTGCGGGGTTTTCTCGCGCACGCGGGCGTGATCGAGCGTAAAGCGAGCGACCGTCAGGCAAGCGACCGCAACGGCGGCCCGCGCACGACCACGCTGCTCGACATGCCCGACGCGCAGTGCTACACGACGAGCGAGCATCGCGGCCTGCTGGAGATGTGCCGCGATCTCGGCGAGATGGTGGAAGCCGGCGACGTGCTCGCGCGCGTGCACGATATCGACCGCACCGGCGCGCGGCCCGTCGACTACGTGGCGCGGCGCAGCGGGCTGCTCGCGGCGCGCCACTTTCCGGGGCTCGTGCAGGCGGGCGATACCGTGGCCGTGGTCGCCGACGTGGTCGAGCGCAACCTGAGCGTTCCGGCATGAGCACGATGGGCGCGATCAGGCTCGACCGCTACGACCTCGCGATCCTGCGCATTCTCGAACGCGATGGCCGCATCACCAAATCGAAGCTCGCGGAAGAGGTGAACCTCTCGATCTCGCCCGCGTGGGAGCGCGTGCGCAAGCTCGAAGAGAGCGGCGTGATTCGCGGCTATCGCGCGGACGTCGACTGGACCGGCGCGCTCAAGAGCAGCCGCATCGTCGTGGAGGTGACGCTCTCGCGCCATACCGCGCACGACATGCGGCGCTTCGAGGATCGCATCGGCGCGGCTGACGAAGTGGTGCAGTGCTATGCAACGGGCGGCGGCGTCGATTATGTGTTGCACGTGATGGCGCGCGACATCGACCACTATCAGCGTTTCATCGACGGCCTGCTGCTGGAGGATCTCGGCATTGAGCGTTACTTCACCTACATCGTCACGAAGGTGGTGAAGTGCGCGCCGGCCCACGTGCCGGCATGGCTCGAAGAGGACGCCTGAACAGTACGCGAATTTTTCGGGTTGAGGCAGGCGAGTTCAAAAATAACCGCAAAAACGCGGCCTCAAAACCAAAAATATCGCGGGCGCCGCCGGGACAGAATGGATGCCATGACGTGCACGGCGTACCTCGCGTGCACATCGTCCATATCGACCAAGGAGGAGCAGACGACATGTTGCCCGGACATCCCATCCTGTTCAAATCGCTGTGCTACGTGGACGGCCGCTGGATCCACAGCGACAGCGCCGCCACGGTGGCGGTGCACAATCCCGCCGATCAAACCGTGATCGGCCATGTGCCGATGCTCGAGCGCGCGCAGATCGTTGCCGCGATCGACGCCGCGCAGCGCGCCTTCGAAGCGTGGCGCTGGGTGCCGCAGCAACAGCGCAGCGCCGCCTTGCTGCGCTGGCACGCGCTGATCCTGCGCCATCAGGACGATCTCGCGGCGCTGCTCTCGCTGGAGCAGGGCAAGCCGCTCGCGGAATCGCAAGGCGAGATTCGCTACGCGGCGAGCTTCGTCGAATGGTTCGCGCATGAAGCCAAACGTCTCGCGGGCCGCACGATTCCCACGCATATCGACGGCGCGCATCTGGGCACGGTGATGGAGCCCGTGGGCGTGGCCGCGCTCATCACGCCGTGGAATTTTCCGGTCGCGATGATTACGCGCAAGGCCGCCGCCGCCATTGCGGCGGGCTGCGCCACTGTCGTGAAGCCCGCGCACGAGACACCGTATTCGGCGCTCGCGCTCGCGCAGCTTGCCGAGGAAGCGGGCTTCCCGGCCGGCGTTTTCAACGTGGTGATCGGCGAGCCGCAGATGGCCATGGAAACGCTCGTGAGCGACACGCGCGTGCGCGCCGTGAGCTTCACGGGATCGACGCGCGTGGGCGCGCTCGTGACCCAGGCAGCGGCGCGCGCGGGCATCAAGAAAGTCGCGCTCGAACTCGGCGGCAATGCGCCGTTCATCGTGACCGAAGACGCGGATCTCGATCAGGCCGTGAAAGTGGCCGTGGGCGCGAAGTTCCAGACCTCGGGCCAGGACTGCTGCGCGGCCAACCGCATCTTCGTCGCGCGCGCGCTTTACGAGGCCTTCGTGGAGCGCTACGCGGCGGCGGTGCGTGCGCTCAAGACCGGCCCCGCGTTCGAGGCGGGCGTGGAAGTCGGGCCGCTCATGCATCAAGCTGCATTCGACAGCACCGTCGAACGCGTGGCCGATGCGCGCGAGAAGGGCGCGCGCATCGTGGCGGGCGGCGCGGCGCACGCACTGGGCGGCTGGTATTTCGAGCCCACCGTGATCGCCGATGCCACGCCCGGCATGCGCGTCTATGACGAGGAAAACTTCGCGCCCATCTCGGCCGTCTGCGCGTTCGACACGCTCGACGAAGTGATCGCGAAGGCGAACGACACCGAGTACGGACTCGCAGCCTATGTGTGCGCGACGAACGTCAACACCATTTTCCAGCTCGTGCGCCGGCTCGACTTTGCGATGGTGTCGGTCAATGGCGTGAAGTTCACGGGCGCGCCGATCCCGTTCGGCGGCATGAAGGCTTCGGGCCTGGGCCGCGAAGGCGGCGTTGAAGGCTTCGAGCCGTTCGTGGAAGCCAAATATTTCTGTCTTGGCAATCTCGGCCTGCCGCTCGCGGCCATGGCCTGAATTCCGTCATTCCGTAATTCTGTATCAGGAGCCCATCATGACGCAAAACATCGACGCACTGTTCCAGCAAGACCGCGCGCATTTCATGCATCCGTCCACGCATGCCTACGATCACGAAAGCGGCGCGCTGCCGGGCAAGATCGTGCGCGGCGCGAACGGCATTCGCATCGAAGACCACGAGGGCAAGCAGTACATCGACGCCTTCGCGGGCCTCTACTGTGTGAACATCGGCTATGGCCGCACCGAAGTCGCGGACGCCATGTATGCGCAAGCGAAGCAACTCGCGTATTACCACACCTATGTGGGCCATTCGTCGGACGCCATCATCGAGCTTTCGTCGCGCATCATCGACTGGTCGCCCGCGGGCATGAAGAAGGTCTACTACGGCATGTCCGGTTCGGACGCCAACGAAACGCAGGTCAAGATCGTCTGGTACTACAACAATGTGCTGGGACGCCCGAACAAGAAGAAGATCATCTCGCGCGAGCGCGGCTATCACGGCTCGGGCATCGTAACGGGCAGCCTCACGGGCCTGCCGAGCTTCCATCAACATTTCGATCTGCCAATCGATCGCGTGAAGCATACGATTTGCCCGCACTGGTATCGCAAGGCGCCGGCCGGGATGAACGAGGCGCAATTCACCGCGTACTGCGTGGAAGAGCTCGAAAAGCTGATCGCGCGCGAGGGCGCGGATACGATCGCGGCCTTCATCGCCGAGCCGGTGATGGGCACGGGCGGCATCATCGAGCCGCCTGCCGGCTACTGGCCCGCGATCCAGGCCGTGCTCAAGAAGCACGACATCCTGCTGATCTCCGATGAAGTGGTGTGCGGTTTCGGCCGTCTGGGCTCGAAGATGGGCGCGCAGCATTTCGGCATGCAGCCCGATCTGATCACGGTCGCGAAGGGGCTCACGAGTGCGTATGCACCGTTGTCGGGTGTGATCGTGGGCGAGAAGGTCTGGGACGTGATCGCGCGCGGCTCGCAGGAGCACGGGCCGATGGGCCACGGCTGGACCTACTCGGGCCATCCGGTCTGCGCGGCGGCGGCGCTGGCCAACCTTAATATTCTCGAGCGCGAGAACATCGTCGACAACGCCGCGCAGGTGGGCGCGTATTTCGGCGCGAAGCTGCGCGAGGCGTTTGGCGCGCATCCGCTCGTGGGCGAAGTGCGCAGCGTGGGCATGCTCGGCGCGCTCGAATTCATGGCCGACAAGCAAGCGCGCACGCCGTTCGACGCCGCGCTGAAGATCGGGCCGCAGGTGTCGGCGGCGGCGCTCAAGCGCGGCGTGATCGCGCGGGCGATGCCGCACGGCGACATCCTCGGTTTTGCGCCGCCGCTCGTGATGACGCGCGCGGAAGCCGACGAGATCGTCGGCATCGTGCGCGAGGCCGTGGACGAAGTGGCCGAGCGCAATCTGGTTGCCGCCGGTTGATGAGGTGAGGGCCGTGCCCGTCGATGGACGGGCCGCAGGGAACCGCCGTATGCAGATACGGCGGTTTTTTTTCGTCTTGCGATGTCAGGCGGGGCTGCGTTATTTAGGCATTCTCTCCAACCTTGAACACCGCCACGAGCCGGTCGAGGTCCGCGGCCTGCTGCTTCAAACTCTCGGCCGCCGCAGCGCTTTCTTCCACCAGCGCCGCGTTCTGCTGCGTCACCTGATCGAGCATCTGCACCGCATCGCCGATCTGCCCGATCCCGGCGCTCTGCTCCAGACTCGCCGAGGTAATCTCGCTCATCATGGTGCTCACGCTCTGCACTTGCGTGACGACGTCGTCCATCACCTTGCCCGCATCGGCCACGAGGCGCGAGCCCGCGTTCACGGTCTCGGCGCTGTGCTCGATCAGCGACTTGATCTCCCGCGCAGCCTGCGCGCTGCGCTGCGCGAGATTGCGCACCTCGGACGCCACCACCGCGAAGCCGCGCCCCTGTTCGCCCGCGCGCGCGGCTTCCACCGCCGCGTTGAGCGCGAGAATATTCGTCTGAAAAGCGATGCTGTCGATGACCACGATGATCTCCGAGATCTTGCGCGAGGCCTCGCTGATCTGCTCCATCGTGCTCACCACCTGGCCGACCACTTCGCCGCCCTGCGCGGCCGCGGTGGACGCGCGGCTCGCCATCTGCGCGGCGGTGTGCGCGGTGTCCGAGTTGTTCTTCACGGCGGCTGTGATCTCTTCCATCGACGCCGCGGTGCGCTCGAGATTGCTGGCCTGGTCTTCGGTGCGCTGGCTGAGGTCCGCGTTGCCCGACGCGATCTGCGAGGAGCCGATCGCGATCGACGTCGACGAGGCGCGCACGCGGCGCACGAGCGTGTTCATCGACGCCACGAAGCGGTTGAACGCGTCGGCGAGCTGGCCGATTTCGTCGGTGCTTTCGACCTTCATCTGACGCGTGAGATCGCCCTGGCCGCTCGCGATTTCCGCGAGCAGCGTGGCCGCGCGGCGCACCGGCGCGGCAATCGCGCGGCCCACCAGCAGGATCACGGCGAGCGCGCCCGCGAGACCCACGACGGCCGCGATGAGGCTCGCCGTGCGGATCGCGCGCTCGAACGGCCCGAGCATTTCGGCCTTGGGCACCTCGACCACCACGTAGGCATCGAGCTGCGGCACGAACGAGGTCGCGATGAAGCGCGGGCCGCCCGGTGGCGTGTAGGTCATGAACGCGTATTGCTTGCCGGCCAGCAGCGTGGACGCGGCATCGGCGGGCATGCCGGGCAGATCCTTGAGGAAGTGCTTGCCGTCGACCATCGCCGTGTCGCGATGAATCATGATCGCGCCGTCCGGATGCACGAGATACGCGAACCCGGTCTCGCCGATCTTGTAGTTCGCGACGCCCGCGGCCAGCGCATCCACGGAGAGCGCCATGGCCGCCACGCCGGTCGGGCCGTTGGCGCCTTCCACGCGCGCGTTGATGAACATGGTGTAGGTGCCGAGGCTCACGTCGCGGTCCATGCTCACCTCATAGGGCTTGCCGGTCGCGAGAAAAGCCTGGAGCCACTGGTCGTGGTCGCCTAGCTTGCGCTGCAAGCCGGCCTCGGTGTAATAGTTGCCGCTCTTCGTTGAGGCCCATTGCACGCTGACGGCTTTTTGCTCCGTCTTCACGTTCTGCGCGAGACGCATCCACGTTGCGGTGGCGGCGTCGGGCTCGCCGTCGGCTTCCCATTGCTGGAGAAAGGGATCGGTCGCCATCGCGCGCGCCGCCGTGATCGGCCCCGCGAGCTGGCGCTCGACGTCGGCGCGTATGCCGCGCACGGCGGTGGGCAATTCGTCCTGCACGACGCGCTCGCGCACCGTGTCGCCGATCAGCCAGATGCTCAGCCCGCTCGATATGCCGATGAAGATCAGCAAGCAGGTCGTCATGCTCAGAATCAGTTTGTTCTGAATGGAGAGTTTGCGCCAGATAGACATGAGTCGTTCTCGACAACGTTAAAACGGGGGTCCGTCAATCGTTATCGGTCGATTTGGCGAGAACTTGATGCGATGGCGCATATACGAGGTATATGGATGGCGAACGGATTGCGGGCGCGGCCTGCGTTATGGGCGCTATAGTCGGCAATTGTCCGATGAATACCCGATGATTTTTCGCGCGTTTCTTCATACCAATTCGCGATCGGCAGACGAAGCACTTGCAAGGGAGAGTCATGAACGCAAGCGACGCAAGCAAAATGAAGCGCATCTCGGCCGCGTGCATCGGCGCATGGCTGCTCGCGATGGCGTCGGCGTGTACCACGAGCGCATCCGCCGACGTTCAGCCGTGTCAGCCGCGCCAGCTCGAATTGAGCCTCGACGACGGTGGCGGCGACTTCAACGGCATGTCTCATGGCGGCACCTATGTGGTGCTGCGCAATACCGGCGCAAGCGCGTGCCGTGTGCCGGCGCGCCCCGACGTGACCTTCCTCGACGCGCACGAGACGCCGCTGCGCGCGTCTTTGCAGCCGATCCCCGGCATGCATCCGGGGCCCGTGCTGCTGCCCGTCGAGATTCCCGCGCAGGCGAGCGTGCGCGCGAGCCTGCGCTGGGTGACGGGCGAAGTCTTCGATGATACGCAGTGCATCGACCCGGTGTCGCTCAGGATCGGCATCGGCGAGGGCGCGCTGACGACGCCATTTCGTGGCCATTTGTGCGGCTCGCGCGCCGAGGGGCCGCTGTATCAGATGGTGCCGTTTCAGTCGCCTGGCAGGACTGAATAACCGGTCTGGGGCGGCTTTGGGGCGCGCCCCCGCTAACCCGTGCTGCCGTCCTGGGCTTGCGCATCCTTAAGCCGCTTGCGATGCGCGGCCACCTTCGCCCGATTCCCGCAGATCGCCATGCTGCACCAGCGCCGCGCATGGCCGCGCGTGTGGTCCGCGAAGAGCAGCGTGCAGCGCGGACCCTCGCAGGCCTTCACGTGCGTGAAGTCTTCGTCGCAGACGAGCTTCGCCAATGCCTCGGCAATCGGCATCAATAAGGACTCCGGTGTTTTATGCTGGCGCCGCACGCGCAGCTCGAATGACGATTCACTGCCCGAGGCGTGAGCGACGAGCTCGCTGTGCTGCTCGTCGCGTTCGAGCAAGCGGTTCAGCGGTTCGAGCTCGCGCAAATTCGCAGCGCTCAGCGGCTGGCCTCTGCGCGCGTGCACGAATGCCCGGAACCACTCGCGTAGCGCTCTCGCTTGCCCCGCGACGGCGTCGAAGTCGGTTGGAGCGAACTGCGCGCGCAAAGCTTCCAGCGCCTCGTGCGGCACCATCCGCGCCTGCTCCAGCCAGTCGAGCAAGCCCTCCCCATTGCCGATCCAGTCCACCGGCTCATCGACCGGCGTAGCGACTGAATTCAGGAAGTCGAGGCCCGGTGCGTCGGCCACGAAGATCGCGGGGAGCGGTCGATAGTCCATTTCGTGTGATGAAACTGCGCGGTTTGTTTGATGGTCAGGAAATCGTAACCATTAAAAAACGCCTTGACAAGTTACGTGCGCAGTTTGTAACCTCTAAATTGTAATTTAGAAGGTTACTCAAATCGGACGGCGGTGCCCCGGAGCGGGTGCCGTGCGCTTCTCGTGGAGGGATTTCATGAGCACCACCGCCTATCGCAACGCCAACGTGGACGGCTTTCGCGTCTTCTATCGTGAAGCCGGCCGCGCAGGCGCGCCGAAACTCTTGCTGCTGCACGGCTTTCCGAGCGCGAGCCATATGTTTCGCGACCTGATTCCCGAATTGGCGGGGCGTTTTCATATCGTCGCGCCGGACCTGCCGGGGTTCGGGCAGTCGGACATGCCGGAGCGCGAGCGCTTCACCTACAGCTTCGAGAACCTCGCCACGGTGATCGACCGCTTCACGGAAGTGATCGGTTTCGACCGCTTTGCCGTTTACGTCTTCGATTACGGCGCGCCGACGGGTTTCCGGCTCGCGCTCAAGCATCCCGAGCGAATCACCGCGATCATTTCGCAGAACGGCAACGCCTATGAAGAAGGGCTCAGCGAGGGCTGGAACCCCAGTCGTGCGTACTGGCAGGACGCATCGCCTGCGAATCGCGAAGCGCTGCGCGCACTGCTGACCTACGAGACCACGGTGTGGCAATACACGCATGGCGTAAATGATAAGGAATCCGTATCGCCAGATGGTTATACGCTTGATGCGCACTATCTCGAACGGCCCGGCGCGAGCGAGATCCAGCTCGATCTCTTTCGCGACTATCGGAACAACGTCGCGCTGTATCCGGCGTTCCAGGAATATTTCCGCACGCACCAGCCGCCGTTTCTCGCGGTGTGGGGCGAGCACGATCCGTTTTTTCTGCCGGCGGGCGCGCAAGCGTTCAAGCGCGACATGCCGGACGCCGTGGTGCGCTTCTTCGATACGGGCCATTTCGCGCTGGAGACGCACGCGGCGGAAATCGCCGGGGCCATTTCGAGTTTTCTTATTCATGAATGAGCGCGGGCGGCGCAACGGCGCGAGCCGTTAGCCGTCTAGCGTCCCGACCCACGATTCACGATCCAGGAGCCTCATCATCATGGTTAGCAGAGTTGCAATCGTCACGGGCGCGAGCCAGGGCATCGGCCGCGCGACGGCCATCCGCCTCGCGCGGGATTTCGACGCGCTTGCGCTGGTCGCGCGCAGCCGCGAGCATCTCGAAGAGACGGCCGCGCAGGTCACCAGCGCGGGCGCCCAGGCGCTCGTCATCGACGCCGATCTTTCGCAGTCCGAAGCCGCATCGCAGGTGGTTGCGCAAACGCTCGCGGCCTATGGCCGGATCGACGCGCTGCTCAATATCGCGGGCGCAGTGCCGCAGATCGACGTCTTCGAGATGACCGACGAACAGTGGGAGCGCGGTCTCGCGCTGAAGCTGCACGGCGCGCGGCGCCTGACGATAGCGGCGTGGCCGTCGCTGAAGTCGAGCGGGGGCTCGGTGGTGCTGATGTCGGGCAATTCCGCGCTGTTTCCCAAGGCGCCCTATGCGGCGGTGGGCACCATCAACGCGGCCATCGTGGCGCTCGCGAAGGCGTTTTCGGATCGCGGCATCGCCGACGGCGTGCAGGTCAACAGCGTGCTGCCCGGTCCGGTGATGACGGGCCGCCGCCAGTCGTATCTGGAGCACTGGGCGCCGCTGCACAACATGAGCGTGGAAGAGGCGACGGCGCGATTTCCCGTCGAGGCGGGGATCGCGCGCTATGGCACGCCGGAGGAAATCGCGGAGCTCATGGCGTTTGTCGTTTCTCCAGCGGCGCACTGGATGACGGGTACGACGCTGAGGATGGACGGTGGCGAGGTGAAGTCGGTTTGAGGAGGGCGCGCAAAGCCCGAGCGCGCCTGGACCCGCCACCCACCCCTACACCGCCGCGAACTCAATCCTGTCGCGCCCCGCGCGCTTCGCTTCATAGAGCATCTTGTCCGCGCGCAGATACATATCCCACGGGCTCGCCTGCGCTTCCGCGCTGCCTGCCGCAGTGTCGCGCCACGCCACGCCGAAGCTGATCGTGAGCGCGCGGCCCGCGCGTTCGCGTTGCGGCAGCCGCAGCGCCTTCACCGCGCGCTGCATGCGCTGCACGACGCGCAGCGTCCCGGTTGCGGAGTCCGCGAAAAGCAGCACGCAGAATTCGTCGCCGCCGAGCCGGAACAGCGCGTCGTCGGCGGCGCGCAGACATCGGGAGACCGCTTTCGCCACGGCGCGCAGCACCTGGTCGCCGGCGCTATGGCCGTAGGTGTCGTTGAAGGTCTTGAAGTTGTCGACGTCGAATACGCAGAGCGCGGCGCAATGCGTGCGCTCGCGCAGGCGCGCGTCGCTCGCCAGCACCGCTTCCAGATGGCGGCGGTTGTACGCGCCCGTCAGCGAATCGGTAATCGACAGTTGCGCGAGCGCCGAATTTTCGGCCTCCAGCTCGCGAATGCGCCGGAGCAGGCGCAGCCGCTCGCTGCGGGCCAGCGGCTGCGCGCCGAGCGTGCGGATAGCCCGGATAGCGCGAGCCTTGCGGCGGTGCATGGGCGGGGAATGGGATCTTGCGCGCGCGACATAGCTCGCGCGCCTGGGCAGCGCGTTGTTGGTCATGTGGTCTCAGCGTATGGCGTTCAAGCCTGTCTCGGCCATCCGGCCAGCCCTGTTGCAACAGCGAGGCTTTGGCGGACGATCCGTCTTTTATCCCATTATCTGACGGTACTTCGTTAGCTACTGTCAGATATTGTTAATTCCGCGTTGACCATCGATCCTCGGCCCGGAGCCCGGACTCACATCGGAATCTCCGAGGTGAGCTTGATTTTCTGCATCGGAATGTCGGTTTTCACGCTCTGCACGCCGGGAATGCGCGTGAGGTATTCCATCTGGAAGCGCCGGTATTCGTCGAGATCGGCGGCCACGATGCGCAGCAGGAAATCGCAGTCGCCGGCCATCAGATGGCATTCGACCACGTCGGGGAACTGACGCACGGCCTCGGCGAAACGGTCCACCGTCTGCGCATCCTGGCCCTTGAGCCAGACGCGCGCGAACACGGTCAGCGCCTTGCCGACCTTGGCCGGATTGAGCACGGCCACGTACTTCTCGATCACGCCCGCCTCCTCGAGCAGACGCACGCGCCGCAGGCACGGCGAGGGCGAAAGACCGACCTGCTGGGCGAGATCGACGTTCTGCAAACGCCCGTCGCGTTGCAGCGCGTTGAGGATGCGCCGGTCGATGGCGTCGAGCTTCATCTGGTGTTCCATAGCAATTTTCCGGCGATTATTGGCATTGAATGCCAAATTCTCTTGCGCAAATGGCGACAACGCAACCCGATTCGAACGCATTCGGCAGAAAATATCCGTCCTTTTTAGAAGTCGGAAAGTCAATGAGCAGTATCCCTGGCCGGGCCGCCGGAGCGCGGCAATCGTATGACTCGTCGGAAGTCGCGCGCGGCATGCGCGCGGCGCTGCCCGTCATGATGGGCTTCGTCCCGTTTGCGCTGGTGCTGGGCGCGCAGGCCACGCAAAAGGGCCTGAGCGCGCTTGAGGTGCCGATGATGACGGGCATGAACTTCGGCGGCGGATCGGAATTCGCGGCCATTCGGTTATGGACCTCGCCGCCGCATATCGCGCTGATCGTGGCGATGTCGTTTCTCGTGAATGCGCGCCATATCCTGATGGGCGCGGCGTTCGCGCCGTATCTGCGGCACGTGCCGCTACGGCGCGCGCTGGCGTCGCTGTTCCTGATGTGCGACGAAAGCTGGGCGCTCGCGATGGCCGATGCGAAAGCGCGCGGCGCCGACCGCATCAGCATGGCGTATTACCTGGGCGTCGCGATCAATCTGTGGCTCACGTGGATTTCGTTCACGGCGCTGGGCGCGGCGCTCGGTCCCGTGCTCGGCGACGTGCAGCAGTACGGCTTCGACATGGCGTTCACGGCGGTGTTTCTCGTGCTGCTCAAGGGCATGTGGAAGAGTGCGCGCGCGAGCCTGCCGTGGTTCGTGAGCCTCGCGGTGGCGGCCGTGACTTATCTCTTCGTGCCGGGTGCCTGGTACGTGGCCGCGGGCGCGTGCGCGGGGCTGGCGGCCGCCGTGCTGATGGAGCCGCGCGATGCTTGATTCCACGACCGCCGCAACCGTGGCGACCATCGTGCTGATGGCCGCCACGACCTACCTCACGCGCATTCTCGGCTACGTGGTGCTGCGCGACCGGACGCTGAGCCCGCGCATGCGCGCGGTGATGGAAAATGTGCCGGGCTGCGTGCTGATTTCGGTGATCGCGCCGGCTTTCGTATCGCGCCATCCCGCGGATTTGCTGGCGCTCGCGATTACACTGTTTGCAGCGACGCGGTTCTCGCTGCTGCCGACGGTGATCGTCGGCGTGGCGTCAGCGGGGATACTGCGTCATCTGATCGGCTAAACCTTCGACGACCAAACGAGCATGAGCGAGACGCAAGCCACGACGCAGGACCCGCAGGACCATTGGATCGAGACCGCAACGGGCCGGCTGTTTGCACGCAGTTGGGAGCCCGGTGTCTTGCGGGACGAATCGCGCGATCCGACGCTGGATTTACAGCGGGATTTACAGCCGGACGCGGCGAACGAAACGCACGTGCGCCGTGCGCCGATCGTGCTGCTGCACGACTCGCTGGGCTGCGTCACGCTGTGGGGCGCCTTTCCGCAGACGCTTGCGCGCGCAACCAACCGGCGCGTGATCGCCTACGACCGCGCGGGTTTTGGCGCCTCGGACGCGCGCACGGACCGCCTTGCGCCCGGCTTCGTGCGGGACGAGGCGCAGCGTTTCTTTCCGGCGCTGTGCGAGCAGATGGGGATCGACCGCTTCGTCGCGTTCGGGCATAGCGTGGGCGGCGGCATGGCGATCGAGTGCGCGGCGCTGCACGCGCAGCGTTGCGTGGCGCTCGTGACCGAGGCGGCGCAAACTTTCGCGGAGGACCGCACGCTGGCCGGCATCCGCACGGCGCGCGAGCAGTTTCGCGATCCCGCGCAGTTCGCCCGGCTGGCGCGCTACCACGGCGAGAAGACGCAATGGGTGCTCGACGCGTGGATCGAGACATGGCTCTCGCCCGAGTTCGCCGACTGGTCGCTCGAGACGGTGCTGCCGCAGGTGCAGTGCGCGACGCTGGCGATCCACGGCAGCCTGGACGAATACGGCACGCGTGTGCATCCCGAGACGATCGCGGCGCGCGTAAGCGGCCCGGCGCGCCTCGCGATCATGGAAGGCGTGCGCCACGTGCCGCACCGCGAGCAGGAGGCGCAGGTAGCGGCGATAGTGGCGGAATTCCTGAGGGGCGTTGAAGGCGGCGTGGCCTGAAATTTTTTTCGATGCAGGTCTTCAAAAAACCCGAACGAGTCGATACAATCCCGTTCCTCTTGCTCAGGTGGCGAAATTGGTAGACGCACTATCTTGAGGGGGTAGCGCCGAAAGGCATGCGGGTTCGAGTCCCGCCCTGAGCACCAGGATTTGTTCCAGCCTCCTCCGCTGGAATCCTGAAACCCGCGTTGGCGTCAAGCCGCGCGGGTTTTTGGTTTGTGGGGTTACCAGATAGCCCGCCATGCTCCGGCGCCGCTTCTGGTAATGTCACGCACATGCAAACGATCCTCTCCATCGAGAATCTCTCGAAAGTGTATGCGTCGGGACTCCGCGCGCTCACGAACATCAACCTCGATATCCACCGCGGCGAGATTTTCGCGTTGCTGGGGCCAAATGGCGCCGGCAAGACCACGCTGATCAGCATCATCTGCGGCATCGTCAATGCGAGCGAAGGCAGCGTGCGTGTGGCCGGTCACGATATCGTCGCCCAGTACCGCGAGGCGCGCTCGCTGATCGGCCTCGTGCCTCAGGAGCTCACGACGGACGCGTTCGAAACGGTCTGGGGCACCGTCTCGTTCAGCCGCGGCCTGTTCGGCAAGCCGGCCAATCCCGCGTGGATCGAGCGCGTGCTGCGCGATCTCTCGCTCTGGGAGAAGCGCGACAACAAGATCATGACGCTGTCGGGCGGCATGAAGCGCCGCGTGCTGATTGCGAAGGCGCTCGCGCACGAGCCCCAGGTCCTGTTTCTGGACGAGCCCACCGCGGGCGTGGACGTCGAGCTTCGCCGCGACATGTGGGAGCTCGTGCGCGGGCTCAAGGCCAACGGCGTGACGATTATCCTGACGACCCACTATATCGACGAGGCGGAGGAGATGGCCGACCGCATCGGCGTCATCAACGCAGGCCAAATCATGCTCGTCGAACGCAAGGACGTGCTCATGCGCAAGCTCGGCCGCAAGCAGCTGAGCTTGCAGCTCGAAGTCCCGCTGAGCGCCATTCCCGCGGCGCTTGCCCACTGGCGCCTCGAACTGGCCGATGGCGGCACCGAGCTCATCTACACCTACGACGCGGAAAACGAGCGCAACGACATCATCGCGCTGCTCAAGGATCTGGGCGAGGCCGGCATCGGCTTCACGGACCTGAAAACGAGCCAGAGCTCGCTGGAGGACATTTTCGTGAGCCTCGTCCATAAGGACCCGGCGGCTGCCGCTTCACAGTCTTCTTCGCAGCAACCTGCGCAGTCGGCCGCGGAAAACAGCAAAGGACAGGTGACTTCCCGATGAATATCCACGCGATTCGCGCCATCTACCGCTTCGAAATGGCGCGCACCCGGCGCACGCTGATGCAGAGCATAGTCGCGCCCGTGATCTCGACCTCGCTCTACTTCATCGTGTTCGGCTCCGCGATCGGTTCACGCATCAAGGAAGTGAACGGTGTCAGCTACGGCGCGTTCATCGTGCCGGGCCTCATCATGCTGTCGCTGCTCTCGCAGAGCATTTCGAATGCGTCGTTCGGCATCTACTTTCCGCGCTTCACGGGCACGATCTACGAACTGCTCTCGGCGCCCGTGTCGTATTTCGAAATCGTGATCAGCTATGTGGGCGCGGCCGCGACCAAGTCGGTCATGCTCGGGCTCATCATCCTCGCTACCGCCGCGCTGTTCGTGCCGATCCAGATCCTGCATCCGCTCTGGATGGTGCTGTTCCTGCTGTTGACGGCGATAACCTTCAGCCTGCTCGGCTTCATCATCGGCATCTGGGCCGACAACTTCGAGAAGCTGCAGATCGTGCCGCTCCTGATCATCACGCCGCTGACTTTCCTTGGCGGCAGCTTCTATTCGGTCGACATGCTGCCGCCGGCGTGGCGCGTGATCACGCTGTTCAATCCGATCGTCTATCTCATCAGCGGTTTTCGCTGGAGCTTCTACGGGCTCGCCGATGTGGAGGTCGGCGTGAGTCTCGCCATGACCGCCGCTTTTCTCGCCGTGTTTCTCGCGATCACGGCCTGGATCTTCAAGACCGGCTACCGTCTGAAGACCTGAGACCCGCGATTCGAACGCATGCCGGGGCCAGGCGTCATCAGGCCGGCGGTTGCCCCGGCGCATCGGCACCACGCGGGCCGCTCGTCGAGTCGTCGAGGATGCGGAGCTTGTCGCTCATATCGGGAACGTTGTGGCCCGCCGCACGAAGCTCGTTCACGAGCCGATGCGCAACCGCCCTGCAGTGCGCCAGCGTCTCGTGCAAACGCGGCTCGGCCCGCAGGCCAGTCACCGCCTTTTCGAGCTCGGGCTCAGATTCGCTCAGCAGCGCGGGCACCACTTCCTCGGGCGGGATCAGGGAGCCGTGGCTCAGCAACTGAGCGGTCCAGTCGCACCCGTACAGCAATGCGCGCCGGTCGGCCTTGCGCGCTTCGTCCTGGTCGAGCGCGTCGAGGCTGTGGCGGTTCTTCTGAATCTGGGCGCGCCACGTCGCGAGAATGTCGGCACGCAGCGCCGCGATCGCGTCGCCGAGCGAGGTGTTCTGCCCGCCCGCGGCGAGGCGGCGTTCATCGAGCCGGTCCACCTGGTCCAGATAGCCGCCCAGGTAAGGCAGCCAGTTCAGCGGCAGCGCCGGCTTGTCGAAGAACGCGCGGCTCAGCTCATTGAGTTCGTTGCGAATGTCCTGAAGTGCCTGATGGTCGGCAAGACGCGCTTCATGAACGTCGTAGGCCGTCACCATCTGCCGATGCAGCGGGAAGAGCGGATTGCTGTAGCGCCGCTGCAGATGCCGCTCGGCCGCGCCGGGGCGCGTGCTCCATTTCCAGTTCGGCAGCGATTTCGCGTCGAAATCGACCGCCTCTATCATCGGCCGGAACACGGACAGCGCTTCTTCCGTGGCATGGCGAAAGCAGTCCGCCAGTTTGTAGTCGTTGCCTTGCAGCGAGGCGCCCTCGTTGCCCGCGTAAGGCGAGTCGGGCCTGAGCCTGAGCGTGCCCGTGGCCAGAAAGAATTCCATCGGCAGCTCCACGGTCAGGCCTTCCTGCCGGAAAGTGCGCTGTTCGGCGGCAATGGCTTCGACGGAATACGCGAGGCGGTTTTCCTGATCGAGGAGCGCATCGATGGCGTCTCCCGACGACGGCTGCGCCGCGTCGGCGAGCAGGCAGAACGTTTCGCGCGCCATCCGCGCCGCGATGGTGCCGTGCTTCTCGGCAAAGAGCCAGAACCACAGCGCGAGCTGGTAGCCCTTGACCCCGTTTTGAGCGATCGACTCGACCTCGGGCGCGAACGCAATGCCGGGCGCCGCCCAGTTCGCGAACGGCGCGGCTCCGGCGCCCTGGTACATGCCGAGGAGCTGCCGTATCGATTCATGCGTATCGGCGGGCCAGTTGCGCACCTCGTCGAGGCGCTTCTCCGTCTTCCAGAACCTCCAGTCCATGCTGTACCTCGTAAGAGAGCAAGCGTATCGTGCTACGCGCTGCGAGGGATACTTGCACACTCCGCCGAGGGCGTAAACCGGTGTTGTCCTTCGTTGCGCGCCGTGCCGCGAGCCTGCCGGCGGCGCGAAATGGCCGCGCCGTTATCGCGGCCCCGTCCCCCGCAAACGCCTCAGGCCCCGCCTAGTTCCTGGTGTAGCGCGACGAACTCGCGCGTGAGCTTGTGCGCCGGATCGAGGTGCACGACGGGCTTTGCCTGCTGATGGGATTCGCGAATCTTCACCGACGACGAGAGCCGCGACGACAGCACCGGCAAGCCTTCGCCGATGAGTTCGTCGACGAGCTTTTGCGGCAGGCTCGCGCGCGGCTGGAACTGGTTGACGACGATACCTTCGACCGTGAGGTCGGCATTGTGATCCTGCTGAATCTCTCTCACGTTATCGAGCAGCGTGTAGAGCGCGCGGCGCGAGAAGTCGTCGCAATCGAACGGAATCAGGCAGCGCTCGACCGCGATCAGCGCGGAGCGCGTATAGAAGTTCAGCGCGGGCGGCGTGTCGATGTAGATCGCGTCGTACATGTCGAGCTCTTTGAGCGCATCGCGCAGCTTGTAGATCTTGTAGCGCGACTCGAGCTTGCCATGCAGCGTATCGAGGTCGGGATGCGCGGGCAGCACGTCGAGATTTTCGAACGGCGTCGGATGAATGAACGACGCGAGCTCGACGGGCCTGAAGCTGAACGTGAGCGCGGTTTCGAAAAAATCCGCGACGTTGGGCTTTGCATCGGCCGCCGCGCGGCCCAGCAGGTACTGGCTCGAATTCGCCTGCGCGTCGAGGTCGATCACGAGCGTGCGCTTTCCCTCGCTCGCGCTGATGGCAGCGAGATTACAAACGATCGTTGATTTGCCTACGCCGCCCTTTTGATTGAACACCACACGTCGCATGTCTTCGTTCCCCTGTTTCCCAATGGCACGGTGATACGGATGGGGATCAGCATACCTGATGTGGATGTCCGAAAAGATTATTGAAGGACGGTGCGCCTCCTGTTACCCAACAAACATGCCCACAGCCGCCACGGCCATGAGCGCCGTTGCGAGCCACCCGCCCACCTTGAGCAGGCCCGATATCGCAAACCGGCCCATCAGCCGCGCGCTGCCGCCCATCAGCATCACGACCACCATCACGGGGACCGCGGCGAGCCCGTTGACGACCGCGCTCCAGTAGAGCGCCTTGATCGGGTCGAGATGCAGGAAGGTGATGGCGACGCCCCCGGCGATTGCCACCGCGATGACCGAGTAGAACTCGCGTGCGAGCGTCAGATGAAGCGAGAGGCTGCTGCGCCAGCGGAACGCGCCGGCGATGCCATACGCGGCCGAACCCGCTAGCACGGGCAGCGCGAGCAATCCGGTCCCCACGATGCCGGCCGCGAATACGGTCGAGGAGAACTGGCCCGCAACCGGCGCGAGCGCGCGCGCCGCGTCGGCGGACGTATGAACTTCCAGGTGATGCGCGTGCAGCGTTGCGGCCGCGGTCAGCATGATAAAAAACCCCACGCTGTTCGAAACGCCCATGCCGATCCAGGTGTCCGCCGTGATCCGGTTGATATGGCGGTAAGCGCGAAACGAGGAGACCCAGCGCAGCGGACGATCGCCGGGCTTCGAGCGCAGCTCCTCGACCTCCTGCGACGCCTGCCAGAAGAACAGATAGGGGCTGATCGTCGTTCCGAGCACGGCGACCACCGTGGTCAGATAGTCGGCGGACAGATGCGCGCGCGGCCAGATCATCGAAAGCGCGACCGTGCCCCACGGCACCGGCACGACAAACGCGACGGCGACGTACGCAAAGAGCACCAGCGTCATCCATTTCAGAAAGCGCGCATAGCTTTCGTAGGGCAGGAAAATCTGCAGGATTGCTGACGATGTTCCCAGCAAGACGACGTAGAGCTGTTCGGGGCCGCGCACGAGCAGGTGGATGGCGGCGCCCATGGCGGCCAGATCGGCGGTGATGTTGATGGTATTCGCGGCCGCGAGCAGGAACACCAGCGTGATGACGAGCCATTTCGGCCCGAAGGCGCGCATGTTTGAGGCGAGGCCCTTGCCCGTGACGCGTCCGATGCGTGCGCTGACCATCTGGATCGCGACCATGAGCGGGTAGGTCAGCAGGAGCGTCCATAGCAGCGTGAAGCCGAACTGCGCGCCGGCCTGCGAATAGGTGCCGATGCCGCTTGGATCGTCGTCGGCGGCTCCCGTGACGAGGCCGGGGCCGAGCCGCGACAGCCACGAGCGTTCGGTTTCGTCGACTACCGCGGCTTCCGGTTCGAGTCTTTGGGGATCGTCCACGCGCTTCTCCTTGCCGCAAGGGAGAGCGGCACCTGATTGGAGCAAACGCTGTGCCGGGGTCCGGGCCTGCATTCACGCGCGGGCACGGGCGATGCTGAAAGCGCATGCGCGGCTCGCGCGGTCCCGCCTTCGACGAAAGATATGCCCTTGCCTTCATGAAAATCAGCCGAGTCCTGTGGCCGCGAGGCCGCGCGTTGAAGCATGGCGATCGTCCGGCGCATGCGTGGGCCGTCAATATGAGTCCGGGGCTCGCCACCACCGGTGCCGACACCGACCCGGGCGGCATCCTCACTTACTCGCTGGCGGGCGCGCAATACGGCTTCGGACTGCTATGGATATGCGTGCTCTCGTATCCGTCGATGGTCGCGCTCCAGTTGCTCGCGACGCGCGTGGGCGCCGTCACCGGCAAAGGCCTCACGGAAAACATGCGCGTCCATTATTCGCGCTGGTTGTTCGTGCTCGCGGTCGCGCGCTTTCTTCTGGCGAATACGCTCAACATGGCCGCCGACATGCTGGCGATGGGCGAAGGCGCACAGCAGATTTTCCGTGGACCTGTCGAGCTGTTCACGCTCGCCTTCGCCGCCGGATCGCTGGCGCTCCAATGGTGGGTGCCCTATGTGCGCTACGCGAGCGTCGTGAAGTGGCTTTGCGTCGCGTTGTTCTGCTATGCGGGCACGCTGCTCGTGGTCGATGTGCAATGGCGGATGGCGGGATGGCGCGCGCTGGTGCCGGACGTGACGTGGTCGGAGGGCTTCATCGGCATGCTGGTTGCCGTGCTCGGCACGACCGTCAGTCCCTATCTGCTGTTCTCGCAGGCCGAAGCCGAGGTCGAGGAGCGGACCCACGATGCGGCGCCGCGCCATGCCGATCGTGCGCTGCCGCGCGAGGACCCCGATCAGTTGCGGAAAATACGCCGCGAAACGCAGCTTCGCACCGTGCTATCCAACGCGGCCGGCGCACTGATTCTCTGCGCCTCGGCCGCGACGATGCACGCGCGGCACCTGCCGCTGAACTCGGTCGGCGACGCCGCGAAGGTCATTGCGCCGGTCGCGCATGGCTATGCCTCGCAGGTCCTCGGTCTCGCGCTCATCGGCACGGCGCTGCTCGCGCTGCCGCCGCTGGCCGGCTCGGCGGCGCACGCGGCGGCGAGCTCGTTCGGCTGGCCGCGCGGACACAGGCGCGACCGCCGTATCGCCGTCGTGCTGCTCGGGCTCATGGCGTTGAGCGCGGCCATCGCTGTGCTGCTTGGCGCGTGGGGCGTGGATGCGGTGAAGGCCTGTTACTGGAGTGCGTTGACCAATGGCATGACGGTGACGCCCGTGCTCATCCTGCTCGTGCTCCTGAGCGGCCACCCGGAAGCCGTCGGCACGATGAAATCCCATGGATTCGTGCGTGCGTTGAGCTGGCTGGCGGTCATTGCGACGGGGGCCGCGTTGACCGCTCATACCGTTTTGCCGTTTCTCTGAAGGCTCGCTTGCCGTTCCGATGAAGGCACGCGCGTTGCTCGAAACCCGGCCATGAGGCGAACTGGTGGAGGCGCGCCGTGATGCGAAGACCAAAGAGGGCTGCAAAAGCCGCTGCGTGCGATATGGGCAGAGGCGCAGGAACAGCCGCGGGAACGGGCGGAGCCGTCGTCCCCACGACCGGCCCAGGCGCCTGCCCCGAAGGGCTCCCCGCAGGCCTGCGCTATGTCGACGACTCGCGTCGCGGCTACACACGCGAGCGGCGCGACGGCGCATTCGTCTACTTCGATACGCGCGGCAAGCAGATTGACGACGAAGCGGAAATCGCCCGCATCAATGCGCTCGCCATTCCGCCCGCCTATACCGATGTCTGGATCTGCCCGGACCCGCGTGGCCATCTGCAGGCGACGGGCCGCGACGCGCGCGGCCGCAAGCAGTATCGCTACCATCCGCGCTGGCGCGAAACGCGCGACGCCAACAAGTACGAGCGCCTGCCGGCCTTCGGCGCCATGCTGCCGAAGCTGCGCGCCCGCGTCGCGCGCGATCTCGCGCTCGCCGGCATGCCGCGAAACCGCGTGCTCGCCACCGTGGTGTGCCTGCTCGATAAAACCCTGATTCGCGTCGGCAGCGAGGCATACGCGCGCGAGAACCGCTCGTATGGCCTGACGACGCTGCGCAAGCAGCACCTCAAGGTGTCGTCGGGCACGCTGCGCTTCAAGTTTCGCGGCAAGAGCGGCATCGAGCACGACGTGGCGCTCAGCGATGCACGGCTCGCGCGGATCGTGATGCGCTGCATGGATCTGCCCGGACAGGAGCTGTTCCAGTATCTCGACGACGAGGGCGCGCGCCATCCCGTCAACTCGTCGGACATCAACGACTATCTGCGCGAGATCACCGGCGCCGATTTTACGGCGAAGGATTACCGGACCTGGGCCGGCAGCGTCTTCGCGCTCGCGGCGCTCAGGAAGCTCGAATGGGAGACGGTCACGGAGGCGCGCAAGCACGTCGTCGGGACGATCAAGGCGGTCTCGCAACTGCTGCGCAATACGCCGGCGGTCTGCCGCAAGTGCTATGTGCATCCCGCGCTGATCGAGGCGTTCGAGGCCGGCGAACTGTGCGCGCCGATCACGGCGCCGCGCCGCCGCGGGCTGCGTGCCGACGAGGCCGCGCTCGTGATTTTTCTGGAGAGCGATGCCAGGCGCCGGGCGAAAGCCGCGAGGGCAGCGAAACAAGCGAAACCGGCGCTTGCTCGCAACCGCAACCGCAAGCGCACCGCATCGGGCACCGCGAGGCTCGCCGGGCTGCCCGAGGCGTCGAGCCGCGAGACGGGCGCCGGCGCCGTGACCGCCCGATAAAGCCGCGCGTGCGTTTCGTCTGGGCACGCACGTTGCGCCCGTCGTTCAAGGGGTTCGCGTGTTGGCGAAACCGAGGCATGCCGGTTGGAAGGAGAGAGTCATGAGACAAACCGTGTTGGGCGTATACGACAGCTACGCGGACGCCTGTTCGGCTCAGCGTGCGCTGGGCGAGGCCGGCGTGGCGCCGGCCGATATTGCCGTTTATTCGACGTCGGTGGCCGCGCCCATCGAAAAAGGGCCGCGTGTCTACGCGCCGGGCAGCGCGAGTGTGCATCCTCGCGCTCCCGTATTCGATCAGCTCGACCGGTTATTCGCACAACTATTCAATCAGGGCGAATATCCGCCGGAAACCGAGGATTACAAGGAGTTCATCCGCCGAGGCGGAGCGATCGTCAGCGCCGATGTGCCGGAGATGCAGGTGGAGCTGGCTCGCGAGGTGATGCGCCGCGCGGGCGCGGCCGATATCGACGAGCGTAGTCGGGCGTGGGGGAGAGGGCCTGCGCAAGCCGCCTGGTCGGCCGACGCGCAACGGCATGCGGGCTTGACGGGCCATGCGCCTTCCGCTGGGCACGAATCAACGAGCGGGTTGCACGGCGACGGCACCGCGTCTGCCGCCGCGAGAACTGAAGCGCGGCACACGGCCTTCTCGTCGACGACCGGCGGCATGCAGCAGGTCACGACGCGCACGGAGGAACCCGGCGCGCATCCGCCGCTGGAGCGAGAGCGGCGGACACCGGGGACACTGGGAGTCCCGCACACTACGGCGGGAACCGAACGGACTCCTGATGATCCCGCAGGCCACGCAGTGAGCCGCGCCGCGTCCCCGCACGATGGCGGCGCGAGCGCGATGAAAACGCCGCAGCAGACCTCGGCCAAAGGCCTCGGTGACCCGCTGATGGGAGCCCCGCTCGACGACGGAACCTACCGCGGCGGATTCCCGAAGGACTACGACGCCAGCTATGCGAAGGCCAACGCGTCGTCAGACGGCCGCTATCGGCGCACTCACGCACGCAGCGGCGTCACGCCGGTGCAGCCGATGCAAGACGAGCGAAGCCACCTGCATGAAAGCGGCTGGGAGCGATTCAAGCTTGCCATGCGGCACGGTTGGGAGCGCGTGACGAGACACTGACGCCACCGCTTCCCATCCCCACTCTCACGCGGCCGCTGCCTCGGTAATCGCCTGAGCGCACGCCACGGCCGCGTCGTGCTCGCGGATCAGGCGATAAACCGTTTCGCCGGGCACGGTTTCCGATTCGAGCAATTGATCGGCGATCGCGCGCAGCACCGGCTCGTTCGCGCGCAGCAGCGCGAGGCAGGCGTCGTCGAGATCGCGCAGCAACACGTTCGCGTGTTCGATCGCGGCCTTCAGTTGCAGGCCGGCGACCTGCTGCGGCAGGGCCGCGAGGCTGAACAGATTGCCGTCGGCGTTCAGGCCGTGCTTGGACACCATGTCGAGGCCGATGCGCGACGCTTCCTGAAGGTCCTGCGCCGCGCCGCTCGACGCTTCGCCGAACCTCAGCAGCTCCGCATTGCGGCCACCCAGCAGCACCTGGATTTCATTGCGCATTTCCGATTCGCGGTACAGGTACTTGTCCTGCATCTTCGTGATCAGCGCGACGCCGAGCGCGCCGCCGCGCGGCAGGATCGTGACCTCCTCCAGCACGCCGGTGCCTAGCAGTGCCGCGACGAGACCGTGACCGGCTTCGTGAACGGCGATACGCTCGCGTTCTTCATCCGAGAGCGCGCGCTCGGCACCGTTGATGTCGCCGATGCGGGCAATCTTGATCGCTTCGAGAAAATGCGCGGCGGCCACTTCGCGCTCGCCGGCCTTGCGCGCGACGAGCCCCGCCTGATTGACGACCATCGCAAGCGTGGCCGGCGAGAGCCCCGTGGTCAGACGCGCGAGTTGGCCGAAATCGATATCGTCGGCCTTGCGCTTCAATTTGGCGGCGTAAAAACGCAGGATGGCCGTGCGATCTTCGAGGTCGGGCAGGCGCACCTGCACCGTGCGATCGAAACGCCCGGGGCGGCGCAGCGCTTCGTCGAGATTGTCCGGATGATTGGTCGCCGCGACCACGATCACGCCTTCGTTCGAGGCGAAGCCGTCCATCTCCGCGAGCAGTTGGTTGATGATGCGATTGCTTTCCGCCTCGACCGGGCCGCCGCCGGTATCGGTGCGCTTGCCGAGACCGTCGGCCTCGTCGATGAAAATAACCGTGGGCGCATGCTTGCGCGCGAGCTCGAACAGCCGCTTGACCTTCTGGATGCCGACGCCGTAATACTTCGCGCTGAAATAGCTGCCCGTGATCGCGATGAAACTGGCGCCGCATTCGCCTGCCAGCGCCTGCGCGAGCCGCGTCTTGCCGACGCCGGGCCCGCCCGTCATCAGGATGCCGCACGGCGCGCGCACGCCCATGCCCGTGAACTGCGCGGGCTCGGTGAGCCACGCGCATACGTCGGCGAGCGCGGTCTTCGCTTCGCCCGCGCCGATCACGTCATCGAAACGCAGCGTGGGCGACTCGCCCAGCAGTTGCGTGCCGCCGTTCATCTCGCGCCGCATGAACCAGAGCAGGCCGCCGAGCATCAGCACCGGGAGCAGCAGGCTCAGCGTGTCGCGCAGATGGTCGAACACGGGCGTCCAGCGCGCGAGGCCGGTGCGCATGTTGGCGTCGGGCAGCCAGACGAGCTGCCAGCGCGAGGGGGCGCCCGGCTTCAGCTCACTGCGCAACAGCGCGTTCGAAAATGTGCCGTTGTGATCGGCCACATAATATTTTTTGCCCTGAAGCGTGGAGACGAGAATCGCATCGCGACTCACGCCGATCGCGGCGATGTCGCGGCTCTGAACATCGCGCAGCAATTGCGAGGCATCTTCTTCGCGATTCGCCCACGCCGATGCGTCGTGCCGCATTTCGCTGGCGATGCCGCCCAGCGCCGCGGGCTGCAGTTTCGCCTGCCCCGCTTCGTGCCACCAGTAGAGGCAGCCCATCGTCATCACGAGCGCGGCCGTGCAGACACCGAATACCACGCGTCGGCCCAACTTCGACCTGAGCGAATTCCTTACCGGTTTCATTAATCGATCAATTCCTGCGTGGGGCCGCAATGGAGAATCTATGGCGGGACGGGAGACACCCGATGAGCGATGCCCGCGGCGGGGCTCGGCAGGCAATGTCGTTCCAGCGCAGATGAGGTGATACGCAATGCGGGGGCGACCCTTTTAACTCGCATCGCACTCTGTGATTATGCCAGCGTTGCATCATGCTCAAAAAGGCGGACTGGTAGATAAATACCGGTTATTTCCCGATTCGAGCGATGTTTTATCAGGGTTGATTCCCCTTTGCGCAGTGGGTCACTGTTTTAGTGGCATTTAGGGTGCCGAAAAATAACGCGCCGTATCGGATTGGCGGATCAGGAACGGCGTTTGCTCACCCCAAGACGCCGTCCATGCATCTCCCACACAGGAACACCACATCCGACGGAGGACACATCATGCTTTATTACGCGCTGGTCTTTTTCATTATCGCCATCGTCGCTGCCGCGCTCGGCTTCGGGGGTATTGCCGCGGGCGCGGCGAGCATCGCGAAGATCCTGTTCGTTATTTTCCTCGTCATTTTCCTCGTTACGCTGGTGATGGGTCTCATGCGACGGTGAAGGTGCCGGTGGTCATGATTTGAGTTTCGCGCGGGCGCTCGCCGAGCCGCCCGCGTTTCGTTTTTTAAGGCGGCAATCGAGCTCGCCTGCTGTCCTCTCATGCGACGAATCCCTCGCTGAAAGCCCGATTCGCACGCAGTCCTTATTTCCTGATGAATTCCTGCTGACGAACGTCTGCGGCATGGAGCTTGCGCGAATAGTTTCGAGCGCGGCGCTCCTGCGGTATGGGCGTCGCATTTCCAAATCCAGCTTTCGAGAGGTACGACTGATGAGACACTCGACGATGAAAACCGCGGCATGTGCGATTGCGTTGTTGCTATCCGGAGCGGCCTATGCCGCGGGCGGCGCGGGTGCGGGCGACGGCGCCGGGACAGGCGGCGGCGCGGGGATGGGAGTCGGCGGAGGGGCCGGCGCGGGCGCAATGGGTAGCGGCCAGAGCGGCGGCACCGGCGCGGGCGGCGGGAACGCGGGCGGAGCCGCGGGTATGGTCCCGAACGCCAACGACAGCGGCTATGGCTCGCCTGGCGTGACCGGCACCGGCGGCGGCATGGGGACCGGCACGGGCGCGACGCCCAACCCCGCGCCCTCGACATATCAGGGCGGTGGCACCACGAACGGCGGCAATATGGGCCGCTCGACGCCGAACACGTCGCCATAAGTGCGCCATGCAATCGATGAACGCATGGGACGCGAAGCCACCGGGCAACGATGATGAATGACACCCACCAGCACGGCGATGCCCGGACGCAATTCGCCCGCCTCGCAAAGCCGCTCGTGGACGAAGCGCGCCGGTATGGCGCGCGTGCGGCCCGCGACGCGGAAGACGTTCACAAGCTGCGCGTGGCGCTACGGCGCCTGCGCACGCTGCTGTGGGCGTGGCGGCCGCTGCTCGATCGCGACGCCGTCGAACGCGAGCGCGCGTTCCTCCGGCGCGTGGCGGTGACGGCGGGCGAGGTGCGCGACTGGGACATCGCGGTCCAGCAGCTCGACGCCGAAGGCATCGGGCTGCAGCGCGAGCGGCTGGAAGCCCAGCGCCGCGCAGCGCGCGAACGCCTCGTCGCCACGTTGTCAGCCGCCGATCTCAAGCACAGCCTGCCGGACCTGATGCGCCAGGTGCACGGCGAATTGAACACCGCGCGCGGACTCAAGCCAGCCAGGCCCTACGCGCGCAAACGCGTGCGGGCTGCGCGCGACGCGCTGCGCAAGCGCATCCGTCGCACACGCAAGGCGGGAAAGAGCGAATACGCCGCCTGGCACGACGTGCGCAAGGGCGCGAAGAAGTTGCGCTACCTGCTGGAATTCTTTGCACCGATGGCCGCGCATGGTTACAAGAAGCGCCTGAAAGCGTTGAAGAAAATTCAGAAAAGTTTCGGTAACCTGAATGATTCGGTGGCCACCGGGCGGCTTCTGGACGACCACCGCGATGTCTTTCCCGACGATGCCACGGCGCAAGTAGCGCTCAAGAAGCTTCGCAAGGAAAGCCGGCGCCGCCGCCGCGCGGCCTCCAAGGCGCTCGGCTGAATATCGGGGTCGTCTCTTTGTCGTTTCATTGGCCTCGCGCCAACGGTTCCCGTGCGAACCCGAAACGCGTCATCAGCCGATGCGCATCGAAGGGCGCCTCGGTCTTCTGGTCGTTGTCGAAATAGCAGTAGACGTCGCGCGGCCGGCGGTCGCGAGCCTTCGGCGCGGGCGCGATGAGCTGCGCACCGGAGACGGGCTTGCCTTCGCCCCATCCCTTGAAGCGGGGGTGCCACTCGTCGAGCGCGGCATCGCTATAGGCGCCCGCATATTTTCCCGTCGAACCGTGAAGCCTCGCGTAGGCGAAGTCGGCCGTGGCGTCTTCGGCATAGGGCCATGGTTCGGTCGAGTCCGATACCACGAGCGCCATGCGATAGCGTCGCAGCAAATCGACGAACGCGGGCACGAGAAAACTCGCGTGGCGGATTTCGACGGCATGGCGCATGGACCGATTGCAATCGATCGCGAGCCACGGCGCGCCCACGCGCGCGTCGTGGCGCTTCGCGAGACGGACGGCGGCTTCCGTATCGGGCGGCAGCAACGCGAGAAAGCGCTCGAAGCGGCCGGCGTCGAACGCATAGTTCGGCGGGAACTGCCAGAGCAAGGGGCCGAGTTTTTCGTTCAGCGCGAGCAGCCCCTGGGCGAAGAAGTTCGCGCAGGCGAGTGTCGCCGTCTCGTCGCGAAAGCGCTGGAACGCGGCCGGCGATTGCAGGCTGTAATGCGTGCCATTGATTTCGATGGTCTGCACCGCGCGCGCCGCGAATTCGAGCTCGCGCTTTTGCGGCCAGCGCTGCGGATAGAACGTGCCGCGCCAGCCCGCATAGGAGGGGCGGCCGGGATTTGCAAAAAATCCGCCACATCTCCAGTTAAACCACTGATCCAACTGGAGAAATTGATCGACCGATCGAGCCCTCCCCGGAAGCTTCCCCAGATTTTGCACGCTCTCGTCTACGTATCCGCCGGCCCGGTTCCTCCGACTGTACTACCTGTTCCGTCGTAGCGTTCGACCGCACCTGTCCGGGAGGCGATACGTATCGAGCATCGCCGGGCGGCCATTTACCCAGACATGCTCAATTCCCACCGAGCGGACGTTAGGCTGTTCGTACGTTGCCAAGTCTGAGATGACAGCAGGATCAAAAACCGTGACGTCGGCATAGTAGCCTTCGCGCAGGTATCCGCGTTTCGCTAAAGAGAACGTATCAGACGTTAGTCCCGTCATCTTTCGCACTGCAGTCTCCATACTCAACAGCGGGATATCCCGTACGTACCGGCTGAAAACACGAGGAAAGCTGCCCCATAGACGAGGATGAGGATGAAGATCGTGCGGCAATCCATCGGATCCGACCATCGTCTTTTCATATGCCAAAATCCGCTGCACATCATCATCTCGCATCATGAAATAGACAGCGCCCGCCGGTTGCAACTGCTCAATTGCCGCGTCACGAGCGACACCCAGATGCCTGACAGCGTCGTCAAATTTCATGCCGGCGCACTCGGGACAACCTTCCGACCAAGTGATATACGATTCGGATGAAAGTTCGATCAGCTTGGGAAGCAGCATGCTTGACGCTGCGTCGTAGGGATAACAGTCCACGCCGTAACGATTGGCAGCGAAATTGTTTTGAATGAATTTGAGCGTCTCGGTGGAACGACCGTGATTGTTGATGCCAACCAGCTTGTGATGCGAAATCACAATGCGCGCACCTGTGCGTGTGCCAATGTGGGCCGCCTCCGCTAGCGACTCCAGAATCCCGTCGGATTCGTCACGCAGGTGAACGCTGAGAATCGCATCGTACCGACCCAACGGCTCGACAACACCAATCACTTCGTCAGCATCAGCCGCGGCTGCGGGAGGATAAAACGTACCACACGATGCACCGAAGGCCCCCGCCTCCATCGAATCGACAAGCCCTTGCTTCATTACTGCGATTTGTGCTTCGCTTGCCGGAAGCGTCAAATCATCGAGCGCACCGGCGCGAAGCGAAGTCAGACCGACGAGCGGCACAGCGTTCACTGCAGCGGGATGCTGGTCTAGATCTGCTAGATACTCAGCGAACGTATCGTATTTGAACCACTCCGATTCGCCGACAATATTCAACGGTGGCGGAATCTCTCTACGCCGCAACGGCGCAAGGCTGATCCCACAGTTACCGACCACCACCGTGGTGACACCCTGACTGATCTTTTCGTCCATATCACGATTGACCAGCAGTGCACGATCATCGTGCGTATGGACGTCGATGAATCCTGGCGCGACTACTTTTCCGGCAACATCCTTTCGCTCCCGACTATCCGCGCGCCCTAGATCGCCGATGGCTGTTATGACATCGCTTTCGATCCCGATATCGGCTTTGTACGGCTCGCCACCGCTGCCATCAATCACCAACCCACCCGAAAGTATCCAGTCGAACATAGCGCTTCCCCTATTGACTCGTCATGTTCGCACGCGCGGCAGCCCGGCGCAGGACGCTTCCGAGCACCAGAATGCCAACCGCCGCGATAGCAAGTGTTGCCGCTAATGTCAGCAGCGCAAGCGACAAGGATCCGCTGCTTTGCTTGATAAAACCAATGACGCTCGGACTGACCCAGCCACCCAACAAGCCGATGGTATTGACAAGAGCGATGCCGCCCGGCGCGGCCGCCTTCCCAAAGTATTCAGATGGAATCGTCCAGAACACGGAGTACGATGCGTAGATGCAGGCAGTGGCCAGTGAAATAGCTGCCATCGATACAAAAAAACTGCCGTTAAAATAGATAGCGCCACCGAGCAGAGCTGCTGCAACGAGCGCCGGATACGCACTATGCCGAACCCGCTCTTTGCGGGCGTCCGAGCTGCGCCCGATCAGGATCATAAAGACCACGGCCAGAAGGTACGGAATCGCCGAATATAGGCCGATCTTGAGGGTGTCGGTCTCACCGGCGGATTGGATGATGCTGGGTAACCAGAAAGTGATGGCGTAGACTCCGCAGATCAGGCCGAAATAGCATGCTGACATCGCGAAAACGCGAGGATCCGTAAAGGCGGACCGCCCGAAATGATTTTCGCTCTTTACTCTTTCGTTCACGTTGGCCCGAACCATCTTCTTTTCGCTATCGGACAGCCAGCTCGCATCGTCAGGCTTGTCGAATATAACGAACATTGCCAAGAATCCCAGCAAGATAGGAGGCGCGCCTAGAAGGATGAACATCCATTTCCATCCTGCGAGGCCCAGTGCGCCGTTCAGCGATACCATGATGTAGCTCGATAGCGGACCGCCTATGGCTCCAGCCAATGCTGCTGAAGACATGAAAATCGCCATGACTTTTCCGAGTTGCTGCGGACCGAACCAGAACGTCAAGTAAAGGACAACGCCTGGTGCTAAGCCCGCCTCGAATACCCCCAGAAGGAATCGGAGGATGTACAAGGAATAGTGACCCTCTACAAGCGCCATACACATCGACACCGTTCCCCACAACAACATGATTCTTGAAAACGTCCTGCGCGCGCCGACTTTTGCCATCAACAAGTTGCTCGGAATCTCGCAGAGAACGTAGCCGAGAAAGAACACTCCAGCCGCAACACCGTATGCAGCCTCATTGATTCGCAGACTGTCCAGCATCTGTAGCTTCGCGAAGCCGATGTTTATTCTGTCTAGATAGGCAAACACATAACAAACAAATAGAAAAGGCACCAGACGTTTGGTGATTTTTCTATAGCATGATTTATTATAAGATAAGGAACTCGAAATCTGGGCATCCATGTTTTTCTCCATTTCTACGGAACAGGAAGAGGTCAAAGTCGGCTTTTGAACTAAGCCTTGACGCCGATCTTTATCTCTCCACTGGCACCGTCCCGGCCGCGAGCCAACCTCGTTGAATTGGTAGCATCGCAGTTCGATTCGGAAGGGTTGGCGCCCGCCCAGAGGAGGCTACGAGGGTGGAATTGCGTTACATCTTTCCAATCACACCCAGCGACGTAATCTTCTGCGACTTGACCTGGTAGACCGAAACGGCTGCATACTTTTGGTCCCCCTTACTGTCAAACGCGATCCTGCCAGTCACACCGGTGTAATCGACAGCATGCAACGCTTCGGTGACCTTTGCTGGGTCGAGCGAGCCTGCCTTCTGTATTGCCTCACCAACCACCATGACGCTGTCGTAAGTGTATGGCCCGAAGTATTGCGGGGACTGGTGGAAATGAGCCTGATAGTTTTGCTCAAACTCCCTGGCGCCGGGAAGTTGGTCGAACGGCGCACCTGTCTGCGTGCAATACTCGCCTTCGGCTGCAGCGCCCGCCACGCGCACCCAATTTTCAGTACAGATTCCGTCGCCGCCGACAAAGCGAACCCGCGTCATGCCGAGCGTCTTCATCTGCTTGACGAAGGGGGATGCGATGGCGTCGGTACTGGCTAGCACAATAGCGTCCGGATGAACCGATTTTAGCGACGTGAGGATGGCCCGGAAGTCGACAGCTTTATCGTTCGTGAACTCTCGCGTCACCGCAATTCCTGCTGCGCCTGCGTCTTTGGCAACCTGGTCGCCGAGACCCTGCCCGTATGCAGTTCTATCGTCTACCAGACCAATGCGCTTCGCTTTCAACTGCCCGATAAGAAATTGGACCATTCCGCGGGCTTGCGCGTTATCGTCAGCAACTACGCGGAAAGTGCTCTTGAGGTTCTGGGCCGTGAGCATGGGGTTTGAAGCGCCACTCGAGATGAACGGAATGCCAGCCTGGCTATAGATTCGCGAGGCGGGAATGGCGACCCCCGAGTTGATATGACCGACGACAGCAACGACATGTTCATCGACGAGGCGTTGGGCGATGATGGTACCAATGCGAGGGTCTGCACCGTCGTCTGCCGCAACAAGTTCGAACCGGACCCGTTTCCCGTTCATCATGATGTTCTTGGCGTTTAGCGCCTCGATTGCCAGTTCACCGCTGTTTTGTACATCTTTGCCGAGACTGGCGAGTTGACCTGTAGTAGGCCCAGCCACCGCAATCTTGGCCACAACATCTTCCGCGCACGCATTCGTCGATGCGGTTGCAGCGAGTGCGGCTATGAGCGAACCTACAACCGGCATAGAACGTTTAGCTCGATGAAACATGTCGCTTCTCCAAAAAAATTCCGACGTTTCCAACAAATATCTATTTTTTGCCAATCGATTAGGAATACATATCACATATATCTCGAGAGCCGTCGTTTCTTTGGCCTGGCGTCCTAGTTATTTTTGTCCATCGAAACAGTCATATAACCGGCAAAAATAATTCTCATATGAGAATTAAAAGAGCTCGAGGAAATATTCAGAACCGGTCCGCGCGGAACGGCCTTAGATCAACGGTCGCGGCTTCGCCCGTAATCGCTTCGGCAATGACTCGCCCGGTGATGGGGCCCAGCGTCAGACCGTGGTGAGCATGTCCGAACGCGAACCAGAGATTCTTATGGTGCGGCGCTGGCCCAATCACTGGCATCATGTCAGGCGTGCAGGGGCGACGCCCAAGCCATGGCTCGGCGTCGAGCCGCTCCCCGAGTGGGAAGACGTCTCGCGCAATCGGTTCGACGGCCTCAAGTTGAACAGGCGTTTTGGGAGAATCGCGAAATCCGAGTTCCACCCCGGTTGTCAGTCTGATGCCCCGGAGCATCGGCGTAATCATGTAACCGACTTCGGCATCCAGGACCGGTTGGTTCAGAGTCGCGCCGGGCTGCGCAGCGTAGTGCATGTGGTAGCCGCGTTTGACTTCGAGCGGCAGCGAATACCCCAGTTTCGAGGTCAAATCTCCTGACCACGGTCCCATCGCGAGGACAACGTATTCCGCTTCAGCCATGCCCGACTGGGTATTGACGCGCCAACCCGGCTGCAACGTAAAGGCGTCACCAAGGAGGATTGTTCCGCCCAGTTGTTCGAATAGTTTCGCATACGCATCCACGAGACCGGCTGGGTCGCTCACCGAATCGGAAGCAGAGTAGCGGACCGCAGCGCGCAGGACTGAGCTAATCGATGGTTCTGCTCGACGCAAAGTATCGTCCTGCAAGATGTCGTATTCAACACCATATTCGTCTGCCCATCGCGATGCTTCGACGACCGCATTTTCGAACGCCCGATTCGTGCGAAATGCCTTTATCCAACCACCCTTTCTCAGCAGATTTTGAGCACCGGCGGCTTCAATTAACGCTCGATGCTCCGACACGCTATGCTCTATCAGTGTCGAGTAAGCCTTCGCAATCTGCGCATGCCGGTCAGCACGCGAGTGATGCCAATACTTAAACAAGAACGGCGCCAGTTTCGGTATCGCCATCGGATGATAGCGGGCGTCCGTTGCGCGGTTGCCGGCGTAGCGCGCCAGCGAAGCAAAATCGCGAGGGAACGCGTATGGATAAACACCCTCGCGCTGGATAAGACCAGCATTTCCGAGCGAAGTCTCATTGCCCGGCGCTTTGCGGTCCACCAATGCTACCTTGACGCCGCGGCGCTGGAGTTGCAGCGCCACGGAGGTGCCGACGATGCCGCCGCCAAGAACAATTGCATCAAACTTCATCGTCGTATTCCTCCCTTCATCCATCACGCAAACTGCTCGATTGGTTTGAGCCTGTGCTTTGCCGATTAGGCGAGAGCCGTCACGGCAATCTCGACGTCGAGGCCCGGCTTCATAAGGACTGAGGTCACGCATGCACGGGTAGGGGCATGCCCCTCGGCGATCCAGGCGTCCCAGACACCGTTGAAGGCATCGAAATGTTTGGGGTCGCTCAGCCAGACATTGGCCGTCAACAGCGCGGTCTTGCCCACACCGGCTGACGCCAACAATCTGTCAATGCGATTGAGAATCTCGGTGGCTTGTACCTCAATGGCCGCTCCTGCTGTTTCGGGGACTTGGCCCGATAGGTACACGATGCCGTTTGCGATCACTACCTGGCTCATACGTGCACTTGTTTCCAGCCGTTCAATCTGTCTGCTCATGCTTACACCCTCGATGGCCCGGTAGCTCACTACCGGTTGGGTTGATTTGCGGCGACATGTTCGTCCCGGCTTGAGACGCGGGCGCCAATGTCTTCCTGATGAAAACGGTCCGGACTCTTCGGACCCGGGGAAATGCGCAATAGGTAGATCGGCGCTTTCTCCATATGCTGACAAGCCGAACCGGACGAGGTCGATTCAGAAGGGGTACTGAATGGGGCCATCTGTAGCACTTACCCATTGGGTCTGCGTGAACTCATGAACGTTCGCCGGACCGCCGAATCGGCCACCATTGCCCGATGCGCCCATGCCACCAAACGGAATGTGGAATTCGTTGTTCACTGTCTGGTCATTTATATGGACCATCCCAGCGCGAATGCGCGACGACAACTCAAGTCCACGCGACATGGACCGGGTGTGAATCGCTGCGGCCAGACCGTACTCTGAAGAATTTACGAGCGCAACCGCCTCATCGTCGTCGTCAAATATTGTAATGGGCGCGACCGGTCCGAAAATCTCTTCCTTGAAAACGGACATTTCCGGGGTCACCCCGCTCAGAACCGTCGGCTCGAAGAACAGGTTGTTGAAGCGACCACCCGCCAGGACCGTTGCGCCAGCGCTTACGCTCGTCTGGACGATGTCGTTAATGCGGTCGCGCTGCTTCACGTTAATCAAGGGTCCAAGGTGAACCTGTTCCTTGTACGGATTCCCCACGACAAGGTTTCGTGCGCGCTCGGCCAGCCGCGTCGCGTATTGCTCGACAAGCGAGCGATGTACGAGGTGGCGGCCCGTCTGCATGCAAATCTGGCCCTGATGTAAGAAGGCGCCCCATGCTCCGCTTGAGGTGGCCGCTTCAACGTCCGCGTCATCCAGCACAACAAGGGCGTTATTGCCACCGAGTTCCAGCGCGACTTTCTTCAGCATCCGACCACAGATTTCGCCAATTGCACGGCCGACTCCCGTCGAGCCCGTGAACGAGATCATCCCGATCTTAGGATGTCGTACCAACGCGTCGCCAGTTTCAGGGCCGCCGGGAACGACGTGGAAGACACCAACGGGAAGACCTGCATCCTCGAATACTTTGGCGAGCAGCAGGCCTCCCGTAACAGCACTCTGAAGGTCGGGCTTGAGTACCACTGCGTTTCCCAGCGCCAGCGCGGGCGCGACCGAGCGCATCGCAAGAAGCATCGGGAAATTCCACGGAGCGATGACACCGACCGTGCCGACGGGGACATGACGGCAGATATTCATCCGGCCCGGAATCGCTGAGGGATAAAGCGCGCCGTCAGGCTGCATCGGCATCGCTGCGGCCATGAGCAATTGCTCGTAGGTCGCGTGCAGTTCCCACTCAGCTTTCGGGCGAGTCGAGCCGCACTCCCGGACGTTCCATTCGTTAATCTCCTGCGCGCGCGAGAGTAAGAGGCGAGCTGCCTCTCGCATGATGGCGGCGCGCCGGTCGAAGGGCGTGGCCTTCCAAGCCTCCTGAACTTTCGCAGCCAGCGTTGCCGCGTGGTCAATGTCCCTGGGTGAACCAAAGCCGATTGAACCAATCCTTTGGCCCGTTGCTGGTTCTGTGACAAAGGCTGTCCCGCCTTCAGCCGCCTGCCATCCATTCGAATAAATGTTCTCGTTCCAATCACGCGAACCACCGTTGCTGCTCATATGTATCTCCGTATTGCTTAAGGTTGCCTCGAACAGAACGTCTACCAGCATGGGAAATCAGCGGATGTGTTGCACATCAAACTCGCCTTCCGCGTCATCTTCCAGATAGTCATTGGCCATTCGTGGAGGGCGCTTTCGGGCTAAAGCACGCAAGTCGCGTATGTTCGCTGGCTGACTCACATCTGTTCCCATTCGCCTAAGTAGGCCGAGTCTCGACTTCGATGAGCATAGGCTTGTCGCTAGCGAGTGCCCGTCGAAGCGCGGCCGTCAGGGCATCGCTGGAAGCAACGTTCGCCGCTCCCACCCCGTAACCACGCGCGAGCGCACAGAAGTCAAGTCCCGGCACGTCAAGTCCAGGTACGTTTTCCGCCTCGAGCACTCCGGCGAACCAACGCAGTGCACCGTAAGTGCCGTTCTTCATGATGATGAAGATCGTTGGAATGTTGTATTGGGCCGCAGTCCACAGCGCCTGGATACCGTAGTTCGCGGAACCGTCGCCAATCACACTGATGACACGTCGCCTTGGCTTCGCGAGTTGGATGCCGACAGCGGCGGGAAGTGCGAAGCCAAGGCCGCCTGCAGCAGCGAAGTAGTAACTGCCTTGTTCGGTCATCCGCAGGCGCTGCCACATAACGTCCGTTGTCGACGTAGACTCGTTGACGTAAATCGCGTCGCGCGGTGCCACGTCATCGATGATGTCGAACACGCGCGCTGGAGCAAGCGGCCCTGCCTCCTCAGGCGCGGAGTCCGGGCGGCGTACTGCAGCGCAAGGCGCACGCGTCGTTTGCGGGACGGCGTCGGCAAGCGCCTTAAGCGTTGCCCGAATGTCAGCAACGATCGCGTCCCCCATAGGAGCGCGAGTGGCCTCGTTGAGGTCACAGGTAATAGAAAGCAGGCGGGTGCCTTTCGGCAAGAACTGACCCGGCTCGTACTGGTGGTATCGAAACACTGGGGCGCCCACAACCAGGACGAGGTCATGCCCTTCAAGCAGTCGGCTGATGCTGGCGATGCCCGCGGGCATAAGTCCCCGGAAGCATGGATGAGTCGTTGGGAAGGAGCAGCGCGGCGCTGACGGCGCCATCCAGACCGGCATCGCAAGTTTCTCGGCGAGAGCCACTGCGAACCCGTTGGCTTCGCTGGCATCAACGTCGGGCCCGACCACCATTGCCGGGTTCGCGGCTCCATGTAGCTGGCACGCAAGTGACTCGATCACCGAACCCGACGCTAGTCCTGCAACATCGACGCGTCGATCGGCGAGGTGCTCGACGCCCGGGGCGGCAGCCTCCTTCCAGTCGTCGTAGGGAACGGAGAGATAGACGGGGCCCTTAGCGCCGGTGCCAGCCGTATGAATCGCCCTGCTGAGGGCCAACGGCACTTCCTGCGCGCAAGACGGCTCGCAACTCCACTTCACCAGTGGTCGAGGCAGCGTTGCCGCGTCGACGTTCGCCAAAAGCGCCTCGACGCCGACCATAGCGCGTACCTGCTGCCCTGCAGTCACGACGAGCGGGGTGTGCGAGTTCCACGCGTTTGCGAGAGCGCCCATCGCGTTTCCAGTGCCTGCCGCCGAATGCAGATTGACCAGCGTCGGGCGCCCAGTCGCTTGCGCAAATCCGTCTGCTAATCCAACGACGGCGCCCTCATGCAATCCTAGGATGTACCGAAAGTCACCGGGAAAGTCCCTGAGAAATGGCAGTTCGTTGGATCCTGGGTTTCCGAAGAACGTCGTCACCCCCTGAGCGCGGAGGATTTCGTAGCATGCCTGGTGGATAGTCTTCATAGCCTCAACTCCTTTCTGTTCCGCAATGCTACAAACCGGGAACGAATAAAGCCAATCATCATTTTTTTGTTCTTATAATAGATGTCATCTATATAGGTACTTTCCATGACTGCGGACCTCAACCTCATCCGGACCTTTGTGGCTATCTACGAGACTCGAAGTGTGAGTGCCGCTGCGAAACGATTGAACATCACACAGCCCTCAGTTAGCTACTCGCTTACCAAGCTTCGGGACCTTTTAGGCGACTCTCTCTTTACCCGCACACGCGAAGGCATGGTGCCCACGTATAACGCCACTCAACTATTCAGTTCTTTCAAGATCGCGCTGGGCAGCATAGAAGCGGCAATTGCAGGTGCGCGCGGATTCGATCCGACGCATTCGAAGAGGTCCTTTCGGCTCGCTCTTTCCGATCTGGGTGAGTTGTATTTCCTACCTTTTCTCATTCGCGAACTGCAAGCTATTGCCCCTTCAGTAGGACTCGAAATCGTCCAGATTGATAGCAGCCTTGTCGGGCAATGGCTGCAAACAAGCTATGTAGACGCTGTCGTCGGCAATCTGCAGTCCGTTGGCGGGCAAGTGCGCAAGTCGACTCTTTTCAGCGAAAGTTATTCCTGTCTGCTCGGCGCGTCTCATCCCGCCATCGGCGATCAACTGACTCTGGACGACTACGTGGCGGCTAATCATGTGGTGGTTGCGCCTTTCACGGGACATCACCTCGTCGAAGACGCAATGAGCGAGATGGGCCTGAGCCGGAGAATCGTTCTTCGAGTACCGCACTTCACGAGCCTCTTTTCGGTGATCGCCTCCACAGATTTGCTTCTTACCATTCCAACTCGCATAGCGAAAGCTTTCACGAGCGACGGAAAGTTGCGGGTGCTGCCCTTACCATTCCCTATCGCCCCCTTTGAGGTCAACTTGTACTGGTATCCGCATGCCGAGGACTCGGCGGCACAGCAGTGGTTCTGCGACACACTAAAGCGGACTCTAAGTCACGTTTGATGAGTTCGATAGACCGGCGCAACGCGGTACCCCCTGTACCGGGACACTTTTCACTCCGCCGCTCAGCCGCTCAGCCGCTCAGCCGATCACGCCGATCACGCCGATCACGCCGATCACGCCGATCACGCCGATCGCCTTTCAGTGCCTGCCATAGTCCGCGTCTCGTGAATTGATGAGTTTATTTCGCTTCAGGCAAACCAACGCCCAGCATAGTCCTGGCGCGATCGGCGCGCGAGGGAGCGCCATTATGACAACTTTAAGCCTGTGTTGATTTAACAGATTCCGCAAGCGTCCGAATCCGCCCGTGAGAGCCGCCGGAAGAGGAATGCGCGTTGCCTGCAGTGCCTTTACGCAAACTGCTGCGCGCGGCATAGACGTCGCTCGCCACAACAGACATAAGATCTGATTGCGATTTTCCGGAGAGAGCCGTGCTGAGTGAGACTTCCAGGAGGCGGGATAGGATAGCCTCCTTCCCTGCATTACCATGTTATGCACACTTTAATAGGCCTCACATGACGCGAGAGCATCGCGTCGCTGTGCCTCATTGATAGTGGATGCAGCAACTCGACCCGCGTGGCTCGCGGCACCCGGCGTCAGCCGCTGAGCTCGGCAAAGGCGCTGGCATGAGTTTCAAGAGCGCGGCGCACCTCGGGCAGCGCCCAGCGAACCATCGGGCGCGCAGAGCGGGGACGCACTGCGCACGCGAGTTCGGAAAACGTCCGGCATGAGCAGCGCAAGGTGATCAAGTACAACCACCTCGTCGCGAACATGGTGATCCTGTACAACGTGCAGTGGATGTCGCGCAAACTGCTGAACCTCCTGCGCCCCGTTACGCCGCTCGATCCGACCATCGATTTCGTATTCAAATCAGCAGCTTATAGCGAGATGTGGCGGATTTTTAGCGAATCCCGGCCGGCCCTCCATAGCGCCAGCCTGAAATGCCGATCCGCACCACGCTCATGGTCGCTTTCCCGTGCCCCTTCACTCCTCGCGTTCGAGACTGATGATGACGTCCTGGTGGCCGCCGTTGCGGCCCTCGATGCTGACATAGCCTTGCACCTCGACACGATAGCCGGGCAGCGTGCGGACCCTCGGCACCGCGCCGACGAAGCGGCTGTCGAAGCCGCCGAGCCCATCGGCCGACACTGGCACGTGGTTCTCCACCGTCGCGTTCGAGCTCACGATATTGTCGTGCCGGTCCGTGATATCGCGCCGCGCTTCGAGCGTCTTGCCGTCGGCGTCGACGGTGTTCCCGCTCGCGGCCGTGCCGGCCACTTCGACGCTGCGGATCTTGCGGCGCGCGTCTGCGAGCGGGTCGGCGGACTTCTCGGCGGGTGGCTGGGTCTCGGGCAGCGGTGTCGTATCGCGGACGTCGCGCGGCGTTGCAGAACCGGCCTTCGTGGTGGAGCCAAATTCGCGGGCCTGCGTTTTGGCGTCGGGCCCCGCTGCGCCGGCAGCCGGTGTTTTCGCGGGGCTGCGCGCCGCCATGTCCTTCTGCTGCGCCTGCGTGGGCTTGCGCTCGGCATTCTGCATTTGAGCCTCCTGTGCGTGCGTTACCCCTGAAAGGGCCGCACGGCGCGTGCCACGCCCGGCACAAGTGCATCCTTTGCGGGCGTTGCATGGCGGCTTGCTGGAACGCTAAGGCAGAACGCTTTGCTCCACGGTGCAGTCCGTGAATCGGATGACGCGCGGACTGCAGCGCGCCAGGCGCTCGCGGCTGCGCTTGAGCGCCTGCCGCGCGACCGCCTCCATCTCGCGGTCGCTGAGCGCGGTGGCGATGGCGCACGCGTAGGCGTGGTGCCGTTGTGTCATCGGCACCGATAGATCGCGCGCATCCATATAACGCAGCAACGCAATGCGCGTGTGGCCGGCGGCCATGCTGTGCTCGTACAGCGACAGCGCGGCCTGCGGGTCGCGGCACTGCGCGACCCGCCTGACCAGGACTCTCGTTTCAGTGCGGTTCATCGTTGCGCGGCTCCCGACGACTCGCGCTCAGCCGATCGCGGTGCGCTTTTTCTTGTCGGGGTCGTCGAAGGGCAGGGCGGCCGTGGTCGCGCGCGCCTCGATGCTGCCCCTGACTTCCAGCGCGAGACCCTCGCGCGCCTGATCGACGCCCACGCGTGCGATGGCGAGCGAGCGCCCGGTCAGCCGCGAATACATCCCGCAGGTGATGACGCCCACCTGGCGCCCGTTCTGCCACAACGTGTCGCCCGCAGCCGTGGCGCGCGATGCGCTCACGTCGACGCCGTAGATCTTGAAGCGCTCCTTGCCCGCGAGCCTGAAATGCTCGGTGGCGCCGCAGAATTCGGTCTTGCCCGGCGAGACGGTGAAATCGAGGCCCAGCTCCCAGAGCGTGTCGCCGGCCTTCTCGTCGCTGAATGGATAGGTTTCCGAATTATCGTAGGGATAGAACAGCAGATAGCTCTCCACGCGTAGCCAGTCGAGCGCCGCGAATGCGCAGGCAATGATGCCGAAGCCCGCGCCTTTCGCGAGGATCGTGTCCCAGATAAACGGCGCGTCGAGGGCCTTGCAGAAGATCTCATAGCCGCGCTCGCCGGTATAACCGGTGCGCGAGATCGTGACCGGGCGGCCGAACAGGCGCGTCTGCACGTGATGGAAATAGGGCAGCTCGCGTATGCCGGGCACGTGCTCTGCGAGGAAGTCGACGGCGGCCGGACCTTGCAGCGAGAGATCGTGGAGGTCGTCGTCGAACAGCACGGCCACCTGGCGGCCCTGGGCGGAGCGCACGAGGCGCTCGTAGCCGGTGCCCGCGCCGTGCACGACCATGAACGCGTTCGGGCCCGTGCGGTACACGATGCAGTCGTCGATGAACTTGCCGTCTTCGTTGAGGATCGACGCGTAGGCCGACTTGCCCGGATAGAGCTTGCTGATGTCGCGCGTGGTCGCCCAGTTCAGCAGGCTCTCGGCGTGCGGGCCAACGTAGTGCACTTTCTTCAGGCCCGAGACATCCATGAGGCCGGCCTTGGTGCGGATCGCCTCATGATGATCGGCGAGATCCGCGGCATAGGTCCATGCCATGCCCATGCCGTTCCAGTCTTCCAGGTTGGAGCCCAGCGCGCGGTGACGGTCCGCGAGTGCCGAAATACGCCACGAATTTGCCATGGATGACGCTCCGTAAAGTAGCGATGAGGGATAGCCGAACTGCGCGACGCGGACCGGCCGGCGAGTTGCGATGCAGCCGAGCCGGTCTTGGCGACGCGCGCAGTGTCCTTAACCGGCATTTTTTACGAACTCGGCCAGCACCGCTATCCGGCAGAGGGGGTATGTCCAACGTGGTAGCGGCAGGGCGCCGCGCGCGCCTTGCCAGGGACTGCTGTGTAAATGCGTCAGAAGCGATGCAGGAAGCCGACGCGGACCACGGCCTGGTTCTCGCTCGACGAGAGATCGGCGGCGCCCACGATGTGTGCCCCATCGAGATCGGTGCCGGTCTTGCCGTTGGTGTGCTGATAAGCGCCTTGCGCGTAGACCGAAGTCCGCTTGCTCAGCGAGTAGTTGAGCATCAACGCGACTTGATGCCAGTTCGGACTCGTTCCCGCCGACGTGTCCTTGAGATTGCCGTGCGTGAAGGTATACGCGGCGGCGAGCGAGAGCGTGGGATTGATGAAGTACTGGCCGTTGATTTCCACGTTGTCGAACTTCCACGACGACCACGCGAGCGTGCCGATGTCGGGCGCATAGGCGTTGCCGGTCGGCTGATAGACGTCGACGTGCGAGTAGGCCAGGGCGACGTTCGAGCCGTCGCCGAAGGTCCATTTCACGCCGGCGTCGATGTTCTGCTGGCGCGCGGCCGTGAATACGCCGTCGCCACCCACCGCGCCCGTGCTGCTCAGATTGGCGTTGGACTGCCGCATGTAGGCCACGGCGGCCGAGAACGGCCCGGCGCCATAGGTGATCCCGGCGCTGTACGCGCGGTTGTCGGCGAAGTTGGTCGCGTTGCTGAAGCCATAGACGCCTTCGGCCTGCAATCCCGCGAAGGTCGGGCTCACATACTTGACCGCGTTGTTGAAGCGGAAGTCCTGGTCCGAGTTGTCGTTGTCGAACGGATGCGCCGCGAGGTCGCCGATGGTATTGCCCGCTGCCGTGAAGGGACTCCACATGTCGACGGTCGCGTCGTACTGGCGCCCGAACGTGAACGTGCCGTAGTTCGTCGAACTGAGCCCGACGAACGCCTGGCGGCTGAACAGCGTGCCGTCCATGCTCAACGCGCCATTGTTGACGTTGAAGCCGTTTTCGAGGGTGAAGATGGCGGAGAGGCCGCCGCCGAGATCTTCCGCGCCCTTGAGCCCGAAATTCGAGGCATTGGTGTCGCCGCTGACCATCGCATAGGCGCTATGGCCGCGCGCGTTCGACGTGTAGTTCAGGCCGTCGTCGATCACGCCATAGAGCGTGACGCTGCTCTGCGCATGGGCATGGCCGGCGGCAAGGAGTGCCGCGAGCGCGGCGCAGGGAAGGTGCTTTTTTTTCATGATTTTCATGAGCTAGGGAGGGCTCCAGGATTGGCGGGCGAGACAGGGGAGTTCGTGCTGGTGCTCGAGCTTTGCCGGGTCACCCGCAACCCGTGCGCCACTGCATGGATAGCTCGCCCGTGAAGCGACCGATGGAGGCGAGACATTCACCAGGAACCGATGATGCGTGACTTCCACTTGCATTCTTCCCACTCGCGCGCCGGGTCCGAATCCATGACGATGCCGCCGCCCACGCAGTACACGCCCTCGCCATCGCGATCGAGGACGAGGGTGCGTATGGCGACGTTCATCGAGAACCGGCCATCGGGCGCGAGCCATCCGACGCTTCCGCAATAGACGCCTCGCGGCGCGATTTCGAGGCGGCGGATATGGCGCATCGCAGCGATCTTCGGCGCGCCCGTGACCGAGCCGCACGGAAACAGCGCGCGCAGGATGCGTTCGAGATCGGGCTCGCCGATCTCGGCGCTGATCGTCGAGGTCAGGGTCCAGACCGTTGCGTACTGCTCCAGCGCGAACAACTTCTCCACCGCCACCGAACCGGTGCGCGCAATGCGCCCGAGATCGTTGCGCAGGAGATCGACGATCATGAGGTTCTCGGCCTGGTCCTTCGCGCTCGCCTGCAATTGCGCCGCAAAATCGCGGTCTCGCTCGGGATCGGCGTCGCGCGGCGCGGTGCCCTTCATGGGCCGTGTCGTTAGCTTGCCGTCGCCGTGCTGCAGGAACAATTCTGGGGAGAACGAAAGAATCCGGCGCTCGTTGTCCTCGATATAGGCCGCGTGCGCGGACGGATTCGCGCTGGCAAGGCGCCGGTACAGCGCACCCGCATCGCCGCGCGTAGTGACGTCTAGCGGAAACGTGTAGTTGATCTGATAAACCTCGCCCGCGGCGATCAGGCTGCGGATCTCGTTTAGCTTCTCCGTGTAGCGATGCTGGTCGATGCGCGGGCGGATCGAAACGACCTCGCCTCGTGCGTCGTTCGCTAGCGCTTCGCATGACGGTTCTTCGTCGGCGTGGTCGAAGACGAGTGCGGTCAGCGGCGCCCGGTGTGCGTCTTGTGCTTCGCCTGGTTCTTGCAGCGAGGGTTCTAGCCAGTAGCCCACTTCGTAATCGGCGATCAGGGCGATCCATTGCCCCCTTGCCCGTGCCGCTTCGATTTCGTGTATCGCGTTCGCGAACTCGCTGCGATCCCGAGCCGTGATCCGCGAGTGCGGACCGCGCATGACGAGCGCACGTCCAGCAACGAAATCGTCGAAGCGGCAAATATTCATGGAGGGGGACGGGAACGGCGAATCAATGCGGCGAGCATCGGCGACCAAAAGTGCGTCATCAATGATTCGTAGTGGGTATCTCTATGGGGGTAGGGGTTTTGTGCGTGGCGCGGCGCTGGGTAGCGTGTTTTCTACCCCTTCGGGGAGACGCGGTTGGTCTGGGCTCGTGATTATGATTTGGTGTGGATGTTGGCGCGTTTCCTTGTTTTCGTGGTGGTCTGCCAGGGTTGCCCCTGTGCGGGGCGGCACCTACTTTTCTTTGCAGCGGCAAAGAAAAGTAGGCAAAAGAAAGCCGCTCAAACCGCCAGTGTGACGAAGTCGGCAAACAGCCTTTAAGGGGGAAAGGTATAGGCGCATCCGTCACTTCGCACCACATAACAAAGTGACAAGGCACTCGCACATCCGGCGGCGCTACGCGCGCCGTGGGGCATAACCCCAAACCAGTGGGGCGCATGCGTATTCGCCCGCTTGTATACGTCTGGTTTCCCATGCAGACCCGACCGTTGCGCGCGTAGCGCGCAGCGGGATGAATGAGTCCTTTGTCACTGGGTGGAATGGTGCGAGATGGCAGACGCGCCTATACCATTCCCCTTAAACGGCTGTTTGTGGACTTCGTCACACTGGCGGTGTGAGCGGCTTTCTTTGCCTACTTTCTTTGCCGCCGCAAAGAAAGTAGGTGCCGCCCCGCACAGGGGCAACGCTAGCAGACCGACACGAAAACAAGGAAACGCAAAAAAGCGAAAAGCACCACAAATCAGGAACCGAACCATCAAAGCAAGCCCCGAGGAAAATCGTGAAACCAAAACACCCACAGGCGCAAAAACCGGCGCAGACAGTGCACCAGATACTAGGCGGCGAGCCCGCCCTTGCGCGCCTCGTGGAAAAGTTCTACGACATCATCGAAACAGATCCCGAAGGCGCGAGCATTCACGCATTGCATTTGAAGGGCTTCGGCCTGGCACATGTCCGCCAGGCCCAGTTCGAATTTCTCTCGGGCTTTTTCGGCGGCCCGCAGTACTACCTTGAGCGCATGGGGCACGCGAACTTGCGCACACTCCACGCCCACATCGAGATCGGCCAGGCGGAGATCGAAGCGTGGCTAACATGCATGCGCAAGGCCATCACGATACTCGACTACGACGCCGACGTCGCGGCCACGTTGATGCAGCATTTCACACGCTCCGCCCAGGCGCTGCGCAATACGGCCTGACGACCGGCGCACGCCGCAAGGAAGCTCATCGCCAGCGAAGCGCCTATGCACACCGCATCCCAGACCACGGCGCAGCCCCCAAGCAAACGCCATGCATCCGCAACCTCGGGCAAGCGCACACTCACCCAGGGTCTCTATCTACCCACAAAAACAGTATTGACACCCGGAGCCCAATCCACAATAAATACCACGGTGAAACTTTGTTGCTGAACGGGAAACACGAGAAATCGACGAAAAAGCGGTACTGAACACCCAATCGTTTCGCCTACTGATGGAGGGATTGAGCATGGATTACCGAATGCGCAAGCGCATCGACAGCATGTTTTCCCGGGACCGTTTGATGGCAGGCACGGCCTTGCTGGCGCTCTGGGTCGCGCTGGGCTATGTCTACTTCGCGGTGAGCTTGTCGGCGGCGGACCCCATGGTCCGGGTCGCGCTGACGATCGGCGCCACAGGCGTGGTCGTGTTCAATACCGCCTCGGTGACGGCGATGGTGCGGCACTACAAGGAAGACAAGGACCATATCTACGGTCTCGACATCCACCATCTCGACGAAAACCGCCTGCGCAAGGCGGCCCTTCGCGACGACGAGGAAGAAGAAGTGCTGGCCTGATCCCGGCCGCGGATCTTCCCGCGGCTTGTCGTCCCCTCGATGCTGAACCGTTCAACGCAATGCCGTCTGAAGAGGAAACTCGACATGGCATCCGAATACGTTCCTCCCGTGCAGAAGGGCTTCGGGCAACTGGTGGACAGCCTGTTTCTGCTCGTGCTCGTTTATTGCAGCCTGCTCGCGCCGCTTCTGCTCAAGGCGCCCGACAAGCAGCCGGACGCGGCGCAGGCCGCGAAGACCCAGGTGTCGTGGCAGGCGCTGGGCCAGAATCCCACCATGCAGGCGCAGTGGCAGAAGCTCGGCTACGACGCGGCTCAGGCGAAGCCCATCATCACCACCAAGTTCGACTACGTGGTCGAGCCGGGCTCGCTGATCGTCACGGCGCTCGTGATCGTCGGCTATTTCGTGTTCGTGCTGCGCGTATCGGAAAAGCAATATCGGCAGGTGATCGCCGAAAAATTCGGAGAGTGATGCAATGAACTTCTGGCCAATGCTGAGTAATGCCGCCTGGGCGCTCGCCATCCTGCTGTTCGCGTGGATCATCGTCGATGCGGTACGCGTCTCGCGCGCGTACAGCGACGATTTCCTGATGAGCTCGACCGAGGGCAGCGAATAAGCCCGCAACGGGCCTGCTTCAGCCTCAACCTCAATCCATCTGGTTAGCCAACCTGTACAGGAGCGGTGCATGAGCGACGCAGCAACGACAGGACAGCCGGGAGAGCGCATCGCACTCCTGAAGGTATTGGGACCGATTCACGTCTGGGCGCTCGGCGTGGGCATCGTGCTCGTGGGCGAGTTCATGGGGTGGAACTTCTCGGTGGCGAAGGGCGGCGCCTATGGCTCGCTGATCGCCTGCTGGATCATCGGCCTGCTCTATACCTGCGTGGCCATGATCGATTCGGAAGTGACCTCCACGGTGGCCGCGGCGGGCGGCCAGTACACGCAGGCCAAGCACATTATCGGGCCGCTCATGGCGTTCAATGTGGGCCTCTATCTGGTGATGGCCTATACGATGCTGGAAGCCGCCGACGCACTCGTGGTCGGCGACCTCATCAAGGCCGTGGCGGCTGATTCGGGCTATGTGCTCGACTCGCGCCCGTTCGCGCTCGTGACGATCGCGTTTCTCGCGTGGCTCAATTATCGCGGCGTGTTCGTCACGCTCACGGTCAATTTCGTGATCACGGCCATCGCGTTTCTCGCCATCGTCGTGCTGTTCTTCGGCGTGCAGCCGTGGAACCCGGGCCAGGTGCTGCTCCATCATCAACTGCTGACGCAACTGCCGTATGGCTGGCTAGGCGTAGTTGCCGCGCTGCAGTTCGGCATGTGGTACTACCTCGGCATCGAAGGCACTTGCCAGGCCGCCGAGGAAGTGCGCTCGGCGGGACGCTCGATCCCGCTCGGGACCATGTGCGGCATGATCACGCTGCTGATCGCCGCCGCGCTGACCTGGTACGTGGCCACCGGGCTCATGCCCTGGGAGTATCTCGGCCAGGCCGTGACGCCGCTCTACGACGCCGCGCGCCTCACCGGCAACAAGGGGCTGCAGACGCTGCTGTTCGTGGGCACGCTGTTCTCGGCCATTGCCTCGGCCAACGGCTGCATCAACGACGCCTCGCGCGCGTGGTTTTCGATGTCGCGCGACCGCTATATGCCGATGTGGTTCGGCGCCGTGCATCCGCGCTATCGCACGCCGTACCGCGCCATCATCTTTCTCGTGCCGATCGCGATTTCGTTCGCGTTCACGGGGCTGCTCGATCAGGTGATTACGTTCTCGATTCTGTCCGGGCTGCTCGGCTACACCTTCATGTCGATCAACATCGTGAAGTTTCGCCGCAAATGGCCGCTCGGCAGCATCAACCGCGGCTACGTGCACCCGTTCCACCCGATCCCGGCCATCGTGCTGGCCTGCCTGTGCTCCGCGACCTATTTTGCCACCTACCTTGGCTATGGCGCCTCGCTGCTGTCGATCATGGCGTTCTACATCGTGGCGTCGATCTGGTTCGCGCTGCATCGCTACAAGTACGTCAAACGCGGCGACCAGTTCACGATGAGCTGGCCACGCCCGAAGGACTACTGATGAACGTGCATTGAAATCCCACCGGCAATGGCAACGGCGCGGGCGGCTCATACCGCCCGCGCCGCATTCGTGAATGGAGAGTGTCTTCATGTCAGTCGCAGGCATTGCTCTCGCCACGGCGTTCGCCGTGGCGCTCGTCATTCTTCACCGGCGCGAGCGCGAGGCGTTCCGGGCGCAGCGCCGCACCTTGTTCGATGGGTGCTTCGCGCTGTTCGACCATGCCACGCTCACGCAGGACGACGTGGCCTTCCCGGTGCTTACCGGCTCGTATCGCGAGCACAGCGTGCGGATCGAGCCCATCGTCGATCAGGTCGTGTTCCGGCAGGTGCCCTCGCTCTGGCTGGTCGTATCGGTGCGGCAGGACTTGCCCGTGGGCGGCACGTTCGACCTGCTCGCGCGCCGCGCCAACGTCGAATTCTGGTCGCAGGCCGGGGCCTTGCCATTGCGCGTGCCGCTACCCCAGGACTGGCCGATCCATACCTCGCTCAAATCCGATCGTCAGGCCTCCGAATTACCGATGGGCGTACTCGATCCCCACGTCAGAGAACTGTTCTCCGACCCGCGCTCGAAGGAGCTGGTGGTGATGCCGCGCGGCGTGCGCATCGTTTATCAGGTTCAGGCCGCGGACCGCAGCGAGTACCTGGTGCTGCGGCGCGCGACGTTTCGCGGCGCACAGGTGAGCGTCGCGCTGCTCGAATCGTTGCTTGAACGCGCGACGGCCGTATGCGCCGATCTAGTGCGAGGAAACGACCATGCAGACGCCTGAAGCCGACGCCGTGATCGACCCTGCCATCGACGAAAACCAGGCTCACCCGCGACCGCCACAGCCGTCCACGCGCCGCCCCTGGCATCCCTTCATCGTGCTGAGCGCCGCGGTGCTGCTGCCGGGGGCGGGGCAGGTCCTCAACCGCATGCCGACGCGCGCGCTCATCATGGTGTTCTTCATGCTGCTGCTGGGCTTTCTCACGCTGCAGCTCGCCGCGCCCGAGCGATCGTTCGTGGGCCGCCACGCGGGCGGGATCTTCGTCTACGCGATCGCCGTGCTCGACGCCTACGCGGTGGCCCGCTACCGCTGGGAAAGCTTCAGGCAGCGCTCGCGCGCAATGGGCGCGTAGCCGCCCAACAGCCGACGACCGGGAAACCACGGGAAACAGAAGCGCGCCAGCCACCCTGGCTACCCACTGCGGGGTAGTGCTTACCCAGCGGGCAATACGCCTGATGGGGTTCCTGACAGGAAAAAAAGTTTATTCGTGTTGACAAGCGAAATTCCGCTAGCTACTTTTGATTCACGTTCATTCCTGTCGAGACCCAGGTGCCCCTCATGTCAGAAACGCGCCGCTTTACACTGACGTTGTCATGTCCCGACCGGGTCGGCATTGTCGCTGCAGTCAGTGCGTTCATCGCCGAGCATCACGGTTGGATCATCGAGGCGACTCACCACGCCGACGAGATCGAGAAGCGCTTTTTCATGCGCCACGAGATCGCGACCGACTCGCTGCCCATCAGCCTCGAAGCCTTTCGCGAGCGCTTCGCGCGCATCGGCCGCGAATTCTCGATGGACTGGAAGGTGACCGATCACGCGCAGAAAAAGCGCGTGGTGATCCTCGTCTCGAAGCTCGAGCATTGCCTGTATGACCTGCTCGCGCGCTGGAAGGCCGGCGAACTCGACATCGAGATCCCGTGCGTGATCTCGAACCACGAAACGTGGCGCAGCTTCGTCGAATGGCACGGCATTCCGTTTCACTACGTGCCGGTCACGCCCGAGACCAAGGCGCAGGCCTACGACGAAGTGCAGCGCCTGTTCGAGGACGCGCGCGCCGACACCATGGTCCTCGCGCGCTATATGCAGGTGCTTTCGCCCAAGCTGTGCGCGGCGTACCCGGGCCGCATCATCAATATCCATCATTCGTTCCTGCCCAGCTTCGTGGGCGCGAAGCCGTATCACCAGGCCTACGCGCGCGGCGTCAAGCTCACCGGCGCCACCTGCCACTACGTGACGGAAGACCTCGACGAAGGGCCGATCATCGAGCAGGACGTGATCCGCGTGCGCCATTCGGACCGTCCCGACGACCTCGTGCGCCTCGGCCGCGACATCGAGAAGGCCGTGCTGGCCCGAGGCTTGCGTTACCACCTCGAAGACCGAGTCCTGATACACGGCCACAAGACGGTCGTTCTGCGCTGAAAGCACCTGCTGTCCAACCCGGTTTGCCCGCGCGCTTCGCGCGCGGGGCCGAGAACAAGGAGTGAGCCATGCCGTGGCGTCTCGTGCGTTTTGCCATGTCGAAGAAGCACCCCGAGCCGAGGATGTTCACCCGGCATGACACTTTGCGCAGTTCTTATGACGTTGTGATCATCGGCGCGGGCGGCCACGGACTCGCGAGCGCGTACTACCTCGCGCGCGAGCATGGCATCAAGAACGTGGCGGTGCTGGAGAAGGGCTATATCGGCGGCGGCAATACGGGCCGCAACACCACGATCATCCGCTCGAACTACCTGACGCCCGAGGGGGTGCAGTTCTACGACACGTCGGTCAAGCTCTGGGAAGACCTCTCGCAGGACTTCGACCTGAACCTGTTTTATTCGACGCGCGGCCACTACACGCTCGCGCATACGGATTCGGCCATGCGCACGATGCGCTGGCGCGCCGAGGTGAACAAGCACTTCGGCGTGGATTCGGAAGTGGTCGGCCCGAAAGAAGTCAAAGCGGCCGCGCCGATGATCGACCTCTCGTGCGGCGGCGTGGCGCCGATTCTGGGCGCGCTCTATCACGCGCCGGGATCGGTCGCGCGCCACGACGCCGTGGCCTGGGGCTATGGACGCGGCGCCGACCAGCGCGGCGTGGAAATTCATCAGCAGACCGAAGTGCTCGGCATCGACGTGGTGGGCGGCAAGGTCAAGGGCGTGAAGACTTCGCGCGGCTATATCTCGACCAACAAGGTGCTGTGCGCGGTGGCGGGCTCCACGCCGCGCATCACCGACATGGTCGGGCTGCGCACGCCCATCTTCATTCACCCGCTCCAGGCGATGGTGAGCGAGCCGCTCAAGCCCTGGCTCGACCCGATCCTGGTCTCGGGGAGCCTGCACGTCTATATCAGCCAGTCCGCGCGCGGAGAACTTGTGATGGGCGCGTCGCTCGATCCCTACGAGCTCCATGCCACGCGCTCGACGCTCGACTTCGTGGAGGGGCTCACGGCGCACATGCTCGAAATGTTCCCGTTCCTCTCGAACGCCAAGGTCATGCGCCAGTGGGCGGGCATGGCCGACATGACGCCGGACTTCGCGCCCATCATGGGCAAGACCCCGGTCGAGGGCTTCTATCTGGATTCGGGCTGGGGCACGTGGGGCTTCAAGGCCACGCCGGTGTGCGGCAAGACCATGTCATACACCGTCGCGAACGACACGAACCATTCGCTGATCAACGGCTTCACGCTCGACCGCTTCCGCCGCTACGCGCTCACCGGCGAGAAGGGTGCAGCGTCGGTCGGGCACTGAGCGGAGAACACGACCATGAAAATCATGACCTGTCCCGTGAACGGCGCGCGCCCCGTTTCCGAATTCGTCTACTGGGGCGAACTGCGCGCGATGCCGGACCCCGCGAAAGCGAGCGACGACGAATGGGCCGACTACGTGTTCTGCCGCAACGGCGCCGCGGGCGTGAAGAAAGAATGGTGGTGCCACACGCCGAGCAACACCTGGTTCATCGCCGAGCGTGACACCGCGAAGGATCGTGTCATCCGCACGTATCTGAACGACGAGGAGGCGTAAATGCGTCTGGCACCGCATGCAGGCGAATGGATCGATCGCAGCAAGCAGATCGAGTTCGGCTTCGAAGGGCTGCGTTACGTCGGCTTTGCAGGCGACACCATCACGAGCGCGCTGTGGGCGTCGAAGGTCTCGGTGCTCGGGCGCAGCTTCAAGTATCACCGCCCGCGCGGCGTGCTCTCGCTCGCGAACCACGATGTGAACGCGATGTTCCAGGACGGCGCGCGCCTGAACGTGCGCGCCGACGTGACCGAGCTGATTGCGGGCGCGAACTGGCACGCGGTCAACACCACGGGCGGCGTGGCCGCCGACCGTGGCCGCTGGATGGGCAAGCTCGCGCCGTTCCTGCCGGTGGGCTTCTACTACAAGGCGTTCTACAGCAAGCGCTGGTTTCCGCGCTGGGAGCGCATGTTCCGCAAGATGGCCGGTCTCGGCGTGGTCGATCTCAACGCGCCGCACATTCGTACTCCGAAGCGTTATGGGTTCTGCGACGTGCTCGTGATCGGCGCCGGGCCCTCGGGTCTCGCGGCGGCGCTGGAGGCGGCGCAGCAGGGCGCGGACGTGGTGATCGTCGACGAGAACGCGCGCTCGGGCGGCAGCGGCACGTATCAGGCGGGTGGCGACATGGAGCGGCTCGAAGCGGTGCGCGCGCTCGAAGCGCAAGTGCGTGCGCATCCGCGCGTGCGCATGCTCAACCGCACGCTGGCCGCGGCCTATTACGCGGACCATTGGGTCCCGCTCGTGGAGCCGGGCCACATCACCAAGATGCGCGCGAAAGCGGTCGTGGTGGCCAGCGGCGCGTTCGAGCAGCCCGCCGTGTTCCGCAACAACGACCTGCCGGGCGTGATGCTCGCCTCGGCGGCGCAGCGGCTCGTGTGGCGCTATGGCGTGGCGCCGGGCCAGCGCGCCGTGGTGCTGGCCGCGAACGCCGACGGCTATCGCGCGGCCCTCGACATGCTCGAACGCGGCATCAAGGTGAAGGCGCTGATCGACCTGCGCGCGACGCATCGCTGTGGCGAGCTCGCCCGCGAACTCGAAGCGCGCGGCGTGGAAGTGCTCGGTTCGAGCTGCGTGGTCGAAGCCGTGCCCGACACCGACGGCAAGCGGCTCGCGGCGGTGCGTGTCGGGCCGATGCCGGCGCCGGGCGAGAGCGCGGCGATCGACAAGACGCGGCAGATCGAATGCGACACGCTGCTGATGAGCGTGGGCTGGGCGCCGGCCGCCAATCTGCTCTACCAGGCGGGCACGGCGATGCGCTACGACACTAACGTCGAGCAGTTCGTGCCCGAGCGGCTGCCCGAGGGCGTATTCGCGTGCGGCCGCGTGAACGGCGTGCATACCTTCGAGAGCAAGCTCCAGGACGGCCGCCGTTCGGGCGCGCTGGCCGCGGCGCACGTCGGTCTGCTGGGCGGCGCGCCCGACTCGCGCAGCACCGCGATTGCGCGCGAGCCCGAGTCGCCCTCGCACGCGTGGCCGATCGTGCCGCATCCGGCGGGCAAGAACTTCGTGGACTTCGACGAAGACCTGCAACTGAAGGATTTCGAAAACGCCGTGCAGGAAGGCTTCGACAACATCGAGCTGCTCAAGCGCTTCTCGACCAATGGCATGGGTCCGAGCCAGGGCAAGCACTCGAACATGAACGGCCTGCGCATTCTCGCGCGCCTGACCGGCAAGGCGCCGCAGGAAGTGGGCACGACCACGGCGCGCCCGTTCTTCCATCCGGTGCCGATGGCGCTGCTCGCGGGCCGCGGCTTCAATCCCGAGCGCCGCACGCCGATGCACGCGCAGCACGATCGCCTGGGCGCGAAGTGGATGCCCGCGGGCGTCTGGCAGCGGCCCGAATACTACGCGGTCGCGGGCAAGGACCGCACGCGCTGCATCCAGGAAGAGGTGCAGGCCGTGCGCACGGGCGTGGGCATGATCGACGTGGGCACGCTCGGCAAGCTCGAAGCGCGCGGGCCGCAGGCCGCGCAGTTTCTCGAACGCGTCTACGTGTCGAAGTACGCGGGGCTCAAATCGGGCATGACGCGCTATGCGCTCATGTGCGACGAAGCGGGCGTGGTGATCGACGACGGCGTGATCGCGCGCCTCTCCGACGATCACTTTTACTTCACGACCACGACCTCGGGCGCGGCGGCGATCTATCGCGAGCTCTCGCGCCTGAACACGATCTGGGGGCTCGACTGCGGCATCGTCAACGTGACGGGCGCCTACGCGGCCATCAACCTCGCGGGGCCGTATTCGCGCGCCGTGCTTGCGAAGCTCGTGGACCTTGATTTGTCCTCCGAAGCATTTCCGTATCTCGGCATCCGCGTGACCGGTATCGCGCTGGGCGCGAATCGCGTGCCGGCCCGGCTGATGCGCGTGGGCTTCGTCGGCGAATGGGGCTACGAGATTCACATCCCCGCTGAATACGGCGCGGCGCTGTGGAGCGCGCTCCAGGAAGCAGGCAAGGAATTCGGCATCCGCCCATTCGGCGTGGAGGCGCAGCGGCTCCTGCGTCTGGAGAAAGGCCACGTGATCGTGAGCCAGGACACCGACGGTCTGACGACGCCGCGCGATGCCGCGATGGAATGGGCGGTCAAGATGGACAAGCCGTTCTTCGTCGGCCAGCGCAGCCTGCAGGCCATCGACGCCCAGACGCAGCAGCAGCGTCTCGTGGGCTTCACGCTCGACGACGGCGTCAAGAACGATGCCCTGCGCGAGTGCCATCTCGCGATCGAAGGCAACGAGATTGCGGGCCGCGTGACGAGCGTCTCGTGGAGCGAGACCTTGCAGAAGACCATCGGCCTCGCGTTCGTGCGGCCCGCGATGGCCGCGCCTGGCACGCGCATCCGCTTTCGCCAGAGCGACGGCGTGATGGTGGCGGCCACGGTCGTGCCCACGCCGTTCTACGATCCCGAGAACCTGCGCCAGAAAGACGCCGCCCCCGCGCACGCCGCCGCACCGAGAGAGGAGACCGCATGAGCGCATCGAACCCGGCAGGCGCAGCGAACGTCTCGCTGCGCACGAGCCCCATCCGCGACGCCCGTCACGCCGCCGAGGCGCGCTGGAGCACGGTGGAGAACATGCAGATCGTCGAGCGCTTCGGCGCGGACGATGAAACGCGCGCGCGCAACGCCGGCATCGCGGACGTCTCGCACCTGTCCCGCATGGGCTTCAAGGGGCAGGGCGTGGCCGCGTGGCTTGCGGAGCAGGACTTGCCCGCGCTGCCCCAGCCCAACACGTGGGCGCCGCTCGCGAGCGGCGGACTGATCGCGCGTCTGGGCCTGACCGAGTATCTGATCGAGGACGGCATGAGCGGCCGCGCCTCGGCCAGGCTGGCCCATCGCGAACCGGCGCTGCGGGTCTATCCGGTGCTGCGCCAGGATCTGGCGCTGGTGCTGTGCGGCGAGTCGATCGACGAGCTGCTGCTGCAGACCTGCAACGTCAACTTTCGCGCGCTGGACCTCGCAACCCGACCCGTCGTGCTGACTTCGATGGCGGGGGTCGCCGTCACCGTCCTGCCGGGCGAGCGGTTGGGCCGGCCGTACTGCCGTCTGTGGGCCGACGGCACGTACGGCGTGTACTTGTGGGAAACCCTGGCCGGCATTGCTGCCGAACTGGGCGGCGGGCCGGTCGGTCTCGCCGTGATCGACGCTATCGACCAGGCACCATCGCAGTAAGCCGCAGAAGGCCCGCAGAAGGCCACGGAAGGCACAAGTCAGGCCCGCAACAGGCTCATCAGGCAACTGGGCGGAGCCGTCCGGCGCAAGCAGGCGCCGGGCGCCTCCTCGACACCGTATTCATGACGCTTGAGGACAATCGACATGACACCCGCAGAAGCCAAGCAGTTCCTCGCAGACAACGAAGTCAAGTACATACTCGCGCAGTTCGTCGACATTCACGGCGTCGCGAAGACGAAGTCCGTGCCCGCCGCCCACCTCGACCTCATCCTCACCGATGGCGCGGGTTTTGCCGGCTTCGCGGTCTGGGGCCTCGGCATCGATCCGCAGGGGCCGGACTTCATGGCGGTGGGCGACCTCGATACGCTCACGCTCATGCCGTGGCAGCCCGGCTACGCGCGCATTGCCTGCGACGGCTACGTGAAAAAGGAGCCGTGGCAGTTCGAGAGCCGCGTGACGCTGAAAAAGCAGGTCGCGCGCCTGCAGGAGCACGGCTGGATTCTGAACACGGGGCTCGAACCCGAGTTCTCGCTGCTACGCCGCACCGACGACGGCCGCATCGTGCCGTGCGACGACTCGGACGCGCTGCCCAAGCCATGCTACGACTACAAGGGACTCTCGCGCTCGCGCGTGTTCCTCGAACGCCTGACCGAGTCGCTGATCAAGGCCGGCATCGACGTCTATCAGATCGATCACGAAGACGCGAACGGCCAGTTCGAAATCAACTACACCTATTCGGACTGCCTGAAATCGGCCGATTCGTATGTGTTCTTCAAAATGGCGGCCGCCGAGATCGCGAACGAGCTGGGCCTCATCTGCTCGTTCATGCCCAAGCCGTTTTCGAATCGTCCCGGCAATGGCATGCATATGCACATGTCGCTCTCGGACGGCGAGCGCAACCTGTTCGCCGACAAGCACGACGAGCGCGGCCTGGGTCTCACGAAGCTCGCCTATCACTGGACCGCGGGGCTGCTCAAGCATGCGGCGGCACTCGCGGCCATCTGCGCGCCCACGGTCAACTCGTACAAGCGTCTCGTGGTGGGCCGCTCGCTGACCGGCGCCACGTGGGCGCCGGCCTATGTGAGCTATGGCGACAACAACCGCTCGTCGATGGTCCGCATTCCGGGCGGACGCATCGAGCTGCGCTTGCCCGACGCCGCCTGCAACGCCTATCTGGCGAGCGCCGCCGTGATCGCCGCGGGCCTCGACGGCGTGAACAACAAGCTCGAACCCGGCGAGCCGTGCAACCTGAACCTCTACGAGATGTCGCCGCAGGAGCTGCGCCAGCGCGAGATCAACATCCTGCCGCAGAACCTCCAGGACGCGCTGCGCGAGCTCGAACGCGACGAAGTCATGATGGAGGCGCTCGGCCCGGCGGGCCAGGAGTTCCTGCGCCTGAAGCACATGGAATGGATCGAGTACATGCGCCATGTGTCGGATTGGGAGCAGAAGACCTACCTCGAATTTTTCTGAGCCGGCCTATACGCGGCGGCGCGGCGCCGTAGCTCCACGGGGGCACCGGTCCGCCGGCCATCCATGAAACGCAGGAAATACGTGCAGGAGATCACTCATGTGTGGAATTGTAGGATTGCTTATCAAGCAGCCGTCGTTGCGTGAGCGGCTGGGCGAGCTGATGGTGCCCATGCTGCTCGGCATGACGGAGCGCGGGCCCGATTCGGCGGGGCTCGCTGTGTTCACGGAGCCGGTGGGCGAGGCCGTCCGCAAGATCAGCCTCTATTCGGGCCTCACGGAAGAAGCCGAGGACTTCAACTGGCAAGGGCTCGCGCACGAGATGAACACGCATCTGGGCGCCGGCGCCTCGGTGCATGCGAAGGGCAATCACGCGGTGCTGAGCGTGGGCATCGCGCCGGAGACCGCGAAGCGCTGGATCGCCGAGCAGCATCCGAAGCTGCACATTCTTTCGACGGGCCGTGCGATCGACCTGTACAAGGACATCGGCACGCCCAGGGAAGTGTCGGACCGCTACGCATTCCAGAACCTCACCGGCACGCACCTCGTGGGCCACACGCGCATGGCCACCGAGTCGGCGGTCACGCCCGACCGCGCCCACCCGTTCACGGCGGGCGAGGACTTCTGCCTCGTGCACAACGGCTCGCTCTCGAATCCGTTCGGCGTGCGCCGCATGCTCGAACCGCACGGCATCCACTTCGATACCGATAACGATACCGAGGCGGCCTGCCGCTTCCTCGAATACCGGCTGCGCGAGGGCGACGATCTCGAAGTGGCGCTGCAACAGGGCTTCGAGCAGCTCGACGGCTTCTACACGTTCCTCATGGGCACGCCCGACAAGCTTGCGCTGATCCGCGACCCGTTTGCGTGCAAGCCGGCGGTCGTGGCCGAGACCGACGACTACGTCGCGATCGCCTCCGAGTTCCGCTCGCTGGCGCATCTTCCCGACATCAAGCATGCAACCGTGTTCGAACCGGCTCCCGAGGAGATGTACGTATGGAAAGTGTGAACTTTGACCTGGCAAGCACGTCGGTGACCGAAGTCAACCGCTACTTGCACAAGGACGCCGCGGGCAAGGGCGTGCAGGCGGTGCGCATCGCGAATCCCGATGGTGCGCACAACATCGCGGTCGGGCTCGACCTGCCGATCGAAGTCGAGATCGACGGGCATGCGGGCTACTACGCGGCCGGCATGAACAAGGAGGCGAAGGTGACCATCGCGGGCAGCGCGAGCACGGGCGTCGCCGAAAACATGATGAGCGGGCGCGTGCACGTGAAGGGCTTTGCTTCGAATGCGGCGGGCGCGTCGGCGCAAGGCGGGCTGCTCGTGATCGAAGGCGACGCGGGCCTGCGCTGCGGCATCTCGCTCAAGGGCGCCGACATCGTCGTGAAGGGCTCGGTGGGCAGCTTCTCCGCGTTCATGGCGCAGGCGGGGCGCCTCGTCATTTGCGGCGACGCCGGCGATGCACTCGGCGATTCGTTGTACGAAGCGGTGCTGTACGTGCGCGGCAACATCAAGTCGCTGGGCGCGGACGCGCGCGAGGAGCCGATGACGGCCGCCGACATCGAAGCGGTGGCGCAACTGCTGCGCGCGGCGGGCCCCGCATTCTCCGGCTTCGAGGCGAGAGAGTTCAAGCGCATCGCCTCGGCCCGCTCGCTCTATCACTGGAACGCCGACGCGAACCAGGAATATTGACCCCAAGGATCCCCACCATGGAAATCAAGCCCATCCACATGAAGCAACTGGCCACCGAAGAATCCTGGGGCTTCGACCGCAAGACGATCAACTATATCCAGAACGCCGCGGCACACGGGCTGTACGAGATCCGTGGTCTCGGCGCGAAGCGCCACGTACCGCACTTCGACGACCTGCTGTTCCTGGGCGCCTCGCTCTCGCGCTATCCGCTCGAAGGCTATCGCGAGAAGTGCACCACGAAGACCGTGCTCGGCACGCGCTTCGCGAAAAAGCCCATCGAGCTCGCGATCCCGATCACGGTGGCGGGCATGAGCTTCGGCGCGCTCTCCGCGAACGTGAAAGAGGCGCTGGGCCGCGCGGCGTCCGAGATGGGCACCTCCACCACGACCGGCGACGGCGGCATGACCCAGGAGGAGCGGCTTTCCTCTAAGACGCTCGTCTATCAATGCCTGCCCTCGCGCTACGGCTTCAATCCCGACGACGTGCGCAAGGCCGACGCGATCGAGGTCGTGATCGGCCAGGGCGCGAAGCCGGGCGGCGGCGGCATGCTGCTCGGCCAGAAGATCTCGCCGCGCGTCGCGAAGATGCGCACGCTGCCCGAAGGCATCGACCAGCGCTCGGCTTGCCGCCATCCCGACTGGACCGGCCCCGACGATCTGCTCATCAAGATTCAGGAGCTGCGCGAGATTACCGACTGGGAGAAACCGATCTACGTGAAAGTGGGCGCGACGCGCACCTTCAACGACGTGAAGCTGGCCGTGCACGCGGGCGCCGACGTGATCGTGGTGGACGGCATGCAGGGCGGCACCGCGGCCACGCAGACCTGCTTTATCGAGAACGTTGGGATTCCTACGCTTGCCGCGTTGCGCCAGGCCGTGGACGCGCTCGAAGACCTCAACATGAAGGGCACGGTGCAGCTCATTGTCTCGGGCGGCATCCGCAGCGGCGCCGACGTCGCCAAGGCACTGGCGATGGGCGCCGACGCCGTGGCGATCGGCCAGGGCGTGCTGGTCTCGCTCGGCTGCAACAGCGCCTCGTACATCGAGAACGGCCAGCACGTGCAGGTGCTCGACGACTACGCGAACCTGGGCACGGCGCCGGGCTATTGCCACCACTGCCACACCGGCAAGTGTCCCGTGGGCATCACCACGCAGGACGCAGTGCTGCAAGAGCGGCTGCAGCCCGACGTGGGGGCGAAGCGTCTGCGCAACTACCTGAAGACGCTGAACATGGAGCTGACCACGATCGCGCGCGCCTGCGGCAAGCAGAACGTGCATCACCTCGAGCCCGAAGATCTCGTCGCGCTCACAGTCGAGGCCGCCGCGATGGCGCGTGTGCCGCTCGCGGGCACCAACTGGATCCCGGGCGTGGTCTGACGCACGATGACGGCACAGATCATCGATGGGAAACACCTCGCGCGCCGCTTGCGGGCGCGCTTTCGCGAGCGCGTCGCCGCGCTTTCCATGCGCGGCGTCGTGCCGGGTCTCGCCGTGGTGCTGGTGGGCGACAACCCGGCGTCGCAGGTCTATGTCGCGAACAAGGTGAAGGCCTGCGAGGAGAGCCGCGTGCGTTCGTTCATGCACCGGTTCCCCGCCACCTGCACGGAAACGGAGCTGCTCGATCGCATCGGCGAGCTGAACCTGGACCCGGCCACGCACGGCATTCTCGTGCAATTGCCGCTGCCGCCACAGGTCAACGTGCGGCGCGTGCTGGAGAGCATCGTCGTCGACAAGGACGTGGATGGCTTTCATCTCTACAACGTGGGCGCGCTGGTGGTCGGCAATTCGATCTTCCCGCCTTGTACGCCCTATGGCGTGCAACTGCTGCTGGAAACCACGGGCATCGACGTGGCGGGCAAGAACGTGGTAGTGGTGGGCGCGAGCAACATCGTCGGCAAACCCATGGCGCTGATGCTGCTGCAGAAGGAAGCCACCGTCACCATCTGCCACGCGAAGACCCGCGACCTCGCGCATCACACGATCCACGCGGACATTCTCGTGGTGGCGGCGGGCAAGCCGGGGCTCATCAAGGCGGAGATGGTAAAGGAAGGCGCGATCGTGATCGACGTGGGGATCAACCGGATCGCCGATGGGCGCATCGTGGGCGACGTCGATTTCGAGGCGGTGCGCGAGCGCGCCTCGTGGATCACGCCCGTGCCCGGCGGCGTGGGGCCGATGACCGTGACGATGCTGATCGAGAATACGCTGCGCTCGGCGGAACGCTTCGCACAGGGGGAGGCGTTTCATCCGGCCCAGCCGTTCTGGCAGGTGCCGGCGCGCTAGCGCTTGTAGCGTGAATGGCTGCGGGGACTGCGGGAGCACGCGGCGTCAACAGGGGAAAGGAGCCGCTGTGAACGGGTTCATCAGGAAGCCGAATGAGTTTTCGAGCGAAGTTGAGGGCGACGATGCGGGCGCCGCGCTGGACGCGGCGCACCGGCATGCGCAGGCGTTTCATCGCACCCGCGCGACGCGCCCGCCCGCCGCCACGGCGGACTTCGCGGCGCTTTTCGACGCGTTCGGCGGACCCACGCCCGAGACTGGCATGCCCGCGAGCGAGGCCATCGAGCAACTGGTGGCGGCGGCCGGACCGGGCTTGATGGGGAGCGCGGGGCCGCGCTTTTTCGGCTGGGTCGTGGGCGGCTCGCATCCGGCCGGGGTCGCGGCCGACTGGCTCACGAGCGTCTGGGGGCAGAATGCCGGCTGCTACGAAGGCGCACCGGCGGCCGCCGTAGCCGAGCAAGTGGCCGCGCAATGGCTGACCGACCTGCTGGGACTCCCGCCCGAATGCTCGGTGGGCATCACGACGGGCGCGACGATGAGCAACTTCGTCTGCCTCGCGGCGGCGCGCGGCGCGCTGCTGCGCCGCGTGGGCTGGGACGTGGAGGCGGACGGCCTGTTCGGTGCGCCGCCTATTGCTGTTTTTATCGGCGACGATGCGCATGCGAGTGTGTTCGCGGCGCTGCGGTATCTGGGTTTCGGCGAACGGTCACTCGTAAGGATTGCTACTGATGAGGCCGGGCGGATGCGTGTCGATGCGTTGCGCGCTGCGCTCGCGCGTCGCCGCGGCCTGCATATCGTGATCGCGCAGGCGGGGCACATCATGACTGGCGCGTTCGATCCTGTCGGCGAGATTGCGGCGCTGACGCATGCGCGTGGTGGCTGGCTGCATGTGGATGGTGCCTTCGGCCTGTGGGCCCGGGCGTGCCCGGCGCGCGCGGCGCTGGCGCAGGGCGTCGAGTGCGCGGATTCGTGGGCGACGGATGCGCATAAGTGGCTGCAGGCGCCCTATGAGTGCGGTTGTGCATTCGTGCGCGATGCCGATGCGCATCGGCGTGCTATGACGATTGGCGCGGGGTATCTTCCCAACGCTGATGAGGGCGGCGTGCGCGATCCTGTGCATTACGCGCCGGAACTCTCGCGGCGTGCGCGCGGGTTTGTGTTGTGGGCGCTGTTGCGTACTTTGGGGAGGAGCGGTATTGCGGCGATGGTCGAGCGGCATTGCGTGCTGGCTCGGCGGCTGGCGTGTCGGCTTGCTGATGAACCGGGTGTTGCGGTGCTTAATGAGGTCGAGCTTAATCAGGTGGTCGTGCGGTTTGGGGGGCATGAGAGCGTTGCTCATGGTGATGCGCTTACTGACGCTACGATTGAGCGCATTCAGCAAGCGGGTGTGTGTTTTGCGCTCGGTGCACAGTGGCGGGGGCGTCGTGTGATGCGCGTTAGTGTTATCGCGTGGGCCACCACTGAGGATGATATCGATCGCGCTGCGGAGTCGATGATCGAGGCCTGGCGTGAGGTCGATAAGCTGCGCGTTGATGTAGAGGGGTTGGCCGTCGATTGATGTTTTGTTTGTTGGCGGGTTTCG
>NZ_CAJMZF010000037.1:0-81392 GCF_905220245.1 Paraburkholderia sp. J63
TCACAAATTGGATAACAGATCGCATCCGCCGCTGTGATCTGGCGCCATGGGGAATGGGCCGTCCGCATTGTTTGAGGCTGTGGGGATCAGGACCGCAGCACAGAGCAGATGATTGCCAGCAGATCGGTCTGCTGACAGATTGACGCATCTTCGTCCATTGATGATATTCTGTCCAATATCTATCTCGTCTTTCTGAAATACGTTTTACAGATATCACGATGGAACTCCGGCATATCCGATATTTCCTGGCGGTTGCGGAGGAGCGCAACGTCACGCGCGCCGCCGAGAAGCTGGGCATCGGGCAGCCGCCGCTGAGCCAGCAAATTCACGCGCTGGAGGACGAACTGGGCGTCCGGCTGTTTCGTCGTACCGGCCATGGCGTGGTGCTCACCGAAGCCGGTGAGGCGTTCATGGTCGATGCGAAGCGCGTGCTGGAGAACGCCCGGCAGGCGGTCCAGAACGCCCGAAGCGCGGGACGCGGCGAAGTCGGGCAACTGAATATCGGCTTTACGGGATCCGCGGCTTTCAATCCGGTCGTGGTGAATCTGATCCGCAAGTTTCGCCAGTCCTGGCCCGCCGTCTCGCTGACACTGGCCGAAGGCAATACGGCGCAGCTGCTTTCCTATCTGGACGATGGCCGGCTCGATGTCGCGTTTGTGCGTCTTGGCAACCAGTCGCCCGCCGGCGTGGCGTTCCACCATATTGCGGTCGAGCCCATGAAGCTCGTTTTGCCGACCACGCACCCATTGGCCAGGAAGCGAAAGATCCCGCTCAATGCGCTCGCTCAAGATCCCTTCGTGCTGCTGCCGCGCGAAGCCAGCCCGACTTTGCATGACGTGATCGTCGGAGCCTGTCTCGATGCCGGGTTTGCCCCCGTGATGGGCCAGCAAGCGCCGCAACTCTCGTCGGTCGTCAATCTGGTCGCGGCGGAATTCGGCGTATCGCTGGTTCCCGCGTCGGTATGCCAGATCCGCGTCGAGGGCGTAGTCTATGCGGACGTCCTCGGCGACAACATTTCGATCCGCCTCGCGCTCGCTTCGCGCAAAGACGCCGCGACCGCCAAGATCGCCAATTTCCTCGCTATCGCGAACATGCCCGCGACGCCGCTCTCGTCCTGAGCGGCAGCTCCAGCCCTATTCGGCCCAAAAAGCGGTCGCGCCACCGGGGCCCGATCCCGGCGTTGGCTCGCAGCTTCCATTTGGTTGCACGCGCAACCAGTTGAGCCGATGTCTTGCCGATGCGCGCCAACCCCGCCCGAGCCTTGCCTGGCGGGCCTTTGGCCTGATCTCGCCGTATTCCGCAGACCATTTTCCTAAGTGAAAACGATGATGCGCCCGGTGCGACTTGTTCTTGCGCGCTCAAAAATTATGCTAGAGAATCCTTAAAAAATCCCACAAACGATGTTGTGGCATACAAATAGCCCTCGACCCGCTACTTGACGCCCTCCCGGAGACAGCACGAATGAAGGAATTGACCGCCCAGAATGTGGGAGCCAAGTCTGACGCTGGCTGGTATCGCAGCTGGTTTCTACTGCTTCTCGTCCTGATTTACGCATCGAGCTTCATCGACCGGATCATCATCGCCGTGGTCGGGCAGGCGATGAAGGTGGAGATGAACCTCAGCGACCTGCAACTCGGCCTGCTGAACGGGCTGGCTTTCTCGATCTTCTATTCGCTGCTCGGGCTGCCGATCGCGCGGCTCGCGGAGCGCTTCAATCGCGTCCTGCTGATCGCGCTTTCGATTGGCGCGTGGTCGGTGATGACGACGCTCTGCGGCACGGCGGGCGCGTTCTGGCAACTGCTGGTTTTCCGGCTCGGCGTGGGCATTGGCGAAGCGGGCAGCACGCCCACGGCGCACTCGCTGATCTCCGACCAGTTCGGCCCGCGCCGCCGCGCGAGCGCGCTGTCGATCTACGCGCTCGGGCCGCCGGTGGGCGTGCTCGTCGGCGCGCTCGGCGGCGGCTGGATGGTGCAGCACATGGGCTGGCGTCCGGTGTTCTATGTCGTCGGCCTGCCGGGGCTGATCTTCGGCCTGCTCGCCTGGATCACGCTGCGCGAGCCGCGGCGCGGCGCGGCCGAGGAGGGCGGGGCCGCGCTCGCGGCCGGCGTGCCGCCGCTGCGCGACGTGCTCAAGGTGCTGCTGGGAAGCCGCGCGTTCGTGCAGATGCTGCTCGGCACCGTGGTGGGCGCGTTCGCGCAGTACGGCATCAACCTCTTCATTCCGGTCTATCTGACGCGCGTCTACGGACTCAGCTATGCGCAGGCCGGCCTGATCTTCGGGCTCGTGATCGGCGTGGGCGGCCTGATCGGCAACGTGCTCGGCGGCGTGCTCGCCGACTGGCTGGGCGCGAAGAGCCGCCGCTGGTATGCCTGGGTGCCCGCGTTCGGCACGGCGATCGGCTTCCCGCTCGTCGTGACCGCGTTCACGCTGGGGCAATGGCCCGTTGCCGTGTCGCTGATCTTCGTCGCCACGGTTTTGCTGAGCATGTGGAACGGCCCGACCTTCGCGGTCGTGCATGGCATCGTCGAGCCGCGCATGCGCGCCACGGCGTCGGCCTGCGTGTTCCTCGTCATGAATCTCGTTGGCCAGGGGCTGGGCCCGGCGAGCGTGGGCTTGCTGAGCGACCGCTTTGCTGCGCGTCTGTTCACGCAAGGCTCGTTCAAGCTCGCCTGCACGGCGGCCGGTCCGCACGGCCCGCATGGCGCGCCCGCGCCGTTGCACGGACCGTTCGCGGCAGCGTGTCACGACGCCTCGGCCTATGGCATCCGCTACGCGATGCTGGCCGTTAGCGTGGTGCTCGTGTGGTCGGCCGTGCATTACTTCCTCGCGTCGCGCCATCTCGCGGCAGGTCGTTCGACGCAGTAGGCGATGGCAGCACAAAGCGGCTCAGCCACGCATCGATTTGTAAGGATCACTAAATAAAGCGGACACTATAGTCCGCCCTCTCAGGAGATCGAAAAGTGAGCAAGAAGTGGGTGATGAGCGCGATGGCCGCCGCAGTGGCAGCCGCATCGGCGGGCGCGGCGCACGCGCAAAGCAGCGTCACGCTGTACGGCATTATCGATACCGGCGTGACCTATGTGAACAACACGGCGGGATCGAGCCAGGTCAGCATGGCTTCGGGCATCAACCAGGGTTCGCGCTGGGGCTTGCTCGGCAACGAGGACCTCGGCGGCGGCCTGAAAGCGATCTTCAATCTGGAGAGCGAATTTTTCGTCAACAACGGCGAGATGGCGTTTCAGAACATCCTGTTCAACCGCCGGGCCTACGTGGGCCTGCGCAGCGACCAGTTCGGCACACTCGTGGCCGGCCGCGATTACGACTTCCTCTACGACTACGTGTCGTACTACACGAACGTCGCGCAGTTCGCGCCCGCCTACGCGTTTCACCTCGCCGACGACATAGACCGCCTCGCGGGCGAGCAGGTGCAAAACGCCGTGCGCTATGAAACGCCGCTCTGGAATGGCGTGCAGGCCGGCGTCATGTATGGCCTCGATGGCGGCAACTCGGCTGTCACGCCGCACGTGCTGAGCGTCGGCATCAAGTACAGCCCGACCGGCTCGTTCCACGCGCCTTACTCGATTTCGGCGGCCTATACGAAGACCGTGGGCGGCGGCACGACGATCGCGACGCCGGCCGGCACGGGCGCGACGCTGGCGCAGATGGCCTCGGGCGCCGACTCGATCTATACCGCGGCCGTGGCGGGGCAGGTGACGCTCGACAAGTTCTCGATCAACGCTCTGTTCACCTATACGAACCAGGACGGCATCACCCGCATGGGGCCGATGGTGGCCAAGGTGACCAGCGTTTATGAGGCCGGTGTCCAGTACCATCCGTCGCCGGTCTGGACGTTCGGCGTGGGCGATGCGTGGATCGACCAGCACAAGTCGGGCCAATACAACCAGTTCAGCTATGGCGTGGACTACCGGCTCTCCAAGCGCACCGACGTGTTCGTGTTCGGCACCTGGCAGCGCGCGTTCGGGGCGGCCACCAACGCGGGCCTGTTCCTCGCGACCACGCCGGGCCTGATGAACCAGCCCGCGCTCGGGCCGGAGGCGAATACGGCCGCTGGCCTCTCGACGACGCGCGACCAGTTCGCCACGCAGATCGGCATCCGCCACCTCTTCTAAAGCGGTCCTGCACGCCGCGCCGCCAGGGCGGCGTGCAGGAAGCGGAGCACTGTGGTTCGCGGCGGACGCATTCGGGTAACACACGATTGGGCGTTTGGTATACCTGCGGGGTATGATACGGAGATTAAACGCCGCCGCTGGTCCTGCTTAAGGCAACGCGGTCCTCCGAAACTCCCTGTCTGCCATTCAATGAGTCAGCCCCCCAAACTGAGCCTGTCGGCCGAAATCAAGGCGCTGCTGGAATCGGAAATCGAACGAGGCGATCTCGTTCCCGGCGCGGCGCTCGACGAGCGCGCGCTCGCCGCGCGCTTCAACGTCTCCCGCACGCCTATTCGCGAGGCGCTGCAGCAGCTCGCCGCGCAACAGTACGTGCAGATCGTGCCGCGCCAGGGCGTGTTCGTGACCAAGATGACGGTGCCGCAGTTGCGCGACATGCTCGAACTGCTGCACGAGCTCGAAGCCGTCTCCGCGCGCCTCGCGGCGCGACGCATGAACGATGCGCAGCGCGTCGAGCTGCAGCGCACGATCGACGAAGGCGTCGAAGCGCTGAACCAGAGCGACGCGCGCCGCTTCGCGCGCAGCAATGCGGAATTCCACGAGGTGATTTGCCTGGCCTGCCATAACGACTATCTGGCCGAGCAGATCCGTTCGATCCGCCGCCTGATTTCGCGCTACCGTCCCAAGCTGTTCCTGGCACCCAGCCGGCGCGAAAAGGTGATCGCCGACCACAAGCGGCTCGCGCAGGCGCTGCTCTCGGGCGACGAGGTGACGGCCGAGGAAGTGATGGCGCAGCATTCGCCGGGCGGCGACGCGGGCTTCTCCGAATTCCTCGCGACCTTGCCGGCCGAGTTCTTCAACGATGCACCGATGGCCGCGCCGCGCGAAACGGCGGGCGCGGGCGCCGAGGCGGCCGCGCGCGAGGAAGCGCAGGGCAACGACTGAATCAGAGATCGGCGAACCGGCCGTTTTCGGCGGCGAGCTTTTCGAGCAGCGGCGCCGGTTTCCACCAGTAGCCGTACTCGTCGTGAAGCCGCTTGACGTCGCGATAAACGTTCGCAAGGCCGATCTGATCCGCGTAGTACATCGGCCCGCCGCGATGGGCGGGAAAGCCGTAGCCCGTCACGTAGACCACGTCGATGTCGCTCGCGCGCAAGGCGATGCCTTGCTGCAGCAGCTTCGCGCCTTCGTTGATCATGCCGTATACGCAGCGCTTGACGATCTCGTCGGCCAAAATCGGCCGGCGCGCGATGCCAAGCCGCGCCGATTCCTCGACGATGAACCGTTCGAGCTCGGCATCGCGCAGCGGCTCGCGGCTGCCCGGCTCGTAGCGATACCAGCCCTTGCCGCTTTTCTGGCCGAGTCGCCCCATCTCCACGAGCTTCATGATGAGGTCGTTCCAGCGGCGATCGGTGGGACGCGTCGCCATCTGCGCCTTGCGCGTCTGATAGCCCACGTCGTTGCCGGCCATGTCGTGCACGGCGAAGATCCCCATCGCATAGCCGAAGTCCTTGAGCGCCGCGTCCACTTCGTGCGGCAGCGCGCCGTCTTCCACGAGGAAATGCGCCTCGCGGTTGTAGTGGCGAAAGAGCGCATTGCCGATGAAGCCCGGATAAATGCGCGCGAGCACCGAGACCTTGCCCATGCGGCGCCCGAGGTCCATGAGCGTGAGGATCACATCGTCGGCGGTGTGGGTCGCGCGCACGACTTCGAGCAGACGCATCACGTGTGCGGGACTGAAGAAGTGCGCGCCTACCACGTCGGCGGGGCGCTGCGTCACGGCGGCGATGGCGTCGATGTCGAGACCCGAGGTATTGGTGGCGAGCACCGCGCCCGGCTTCGCGTGCGCATCGAGCTCGCGGAAGATGCCTTGCTTGAGCGCGAGATCTTCGTAGACGGCCTCGATCACGATATCGGCCTGCTTGACATCGGCGATCGCGAGCGAGCCCGCGATGCGCGCGAGACGCTCGTCGCGCACGGCGGGATCGAGCTTGCCGCGCTTGACGCTGCTCTCGTAGTTCTCGCGGATGCGCGCAAGACCGCGCGCGAGGCCGTCTTCGCTGGCGTCGATGAGCGTCACGGGAATGCCCGCCGCAGCGAACGCCATCGCAATGCCGCCTCCCATGGTGCCCGCGCCGATCACGGCCGCCTGGGCGATCGGGCGCAGCGTGGCCGTCGCGGCGCTGGCGACGGGGATCTGCGCGGCAGCCAGTTCGGCCGCTTTCACATGTGCGAGCGCCGCCGCTTGTGAGGCTTCAGGCGCGGTGGATTTCTGCGGATTCAGTTGGTTGGTTGTACTCATGGTGTCTCGTGCCTCATGCGGGGGACGTTTGCGCATCGGGACGCCCGAGCGGTTTCGCCTTGCCGTCCACGAACTCCTGCAAACGCTTTGCGGTCTCGGGCGAGCGCGCCATGTTCGAGCTCATGTATTCGAGGAAGAGCCCGTCCTCGTGCGAGAGATCGTTCACGCGCGGCAGCAGGTTGGTGATGCGCCAGTTGGTGTCGGGCGCATTCTGCGCGATCTTCGCGGCCAGTTCCTTCGCTTTCGCGAGCGCTTCGCCCGGCGGCGTGAGATAGGTGACGACGTGCTCGCGCAAGCCTTCTTCGGCCGAGAGCAGGCGGCCCGTGAGCATCAGGTCGGCCATCAGGGTGTAGCCGATCACGCGCTGGATGCGCACCGTGCCGCCGCCGCCCACGAAGATGCCGCGCTGGCCTTCAGGCAGGCCGAAAAACGCCGTGGTGTCGCCCACGCGCACGTGCGCGGCCGTGGCGAGCTCCAGACCGCCGCCGACCACGGCGCCGTGCAGCGCGGCGACGAACGGGATTGGCCCGCGCGCGACGATGTCGAACACCTCATGCCACGAGTGGCGGCGGCGCTTGCGCGGCGGCGCGTTCTGGCCCGTGGCGCGCGCGAGCGCTTCGCGCAGGTCGAGGCCCGCGCTGAAGTTGCCGCCGTGCCCGAACAGCACGCCCACGTCGGCTTCGTCGCCGGCGCGCACGACCGCGTCGCGCAGTTGCGCGATCACGTCTTCGTTGATGGCGTTGCGCTTGTCGGGACGGTTCAGGCCGATCAGCGCGACCGCACCGTCGAGTTCATAGGTAACGAGAGATGCACTCATTTCGGATTCCATAGGGATATTAGAGGTCGAGCACGAGGCGGCCGCTCTTGCAGCGCGAAACGCACACCTGCATGACCTTGCCGCTCGCCTTGTCGGCGTCGCTGAGATAGGTGTCGCGATGCTCGATCTCGCCGCTCGCCACGCGCGTCGAACAGAGGCCGCAGTAGCCCGCGCGGCAGTCGTACATGACATCGGCGCCGTGTTCTATCAGCGTGTCGAGCAGCGATTTATCGGCGGGCACGGTGAGGCGCTTGCCCGACGACTTCAGTTCGACTTCGAACGCGGTGTCGCCTTCCTGGGGCGCCGCCTCGGTGAACAGTTCGTAGTGCAGATCGCACTCGTGCCAGCCGCGCTTGCGCGCGGCGGCCAGCACCGCGTCGATCATGCCCGCCGGCCCGCACACGTAGATGGGCTGGTTCACCTGCGCGTTCTCTAGCAGCGCGTCGATCGAAAAGCGCGTGGCCGGCTCGTCGTCGGCGTGCAGGATGAGACGTTCGCCCGCGAGCGCGCGCAGCTCGTTGACGAACGGCAGCGCCTCGCGCGTGCGGCCGCTGAAATGCAGCACATAATCGCGCTGCTGCGCCGCGAGCGCGCTGGCCATCGAAACGATCGGTGTGATGCCGATGCCGCCCGCGATGAGCAGCACACACGGCGGCGCGGCGAGCGGGAAGTGGTTGACCGGCGCGCGCACGGTGAGTGTGGCGCCCACTTCGAGCGCGTGCATGTGGCGCGAGCCGCCGCGGCCTTCGTCCTCGCGCCGGATGCCGAGCCGGTATGCACGCACGCCTTCGCGCGGGTCGTCGTGCGGGTCGAGGTGGATGAGCGAATACGAGCGCCACTGCGGCGCGCCGCCGTTCGCACAGGGGATTTCGACCTGCAGGTGCGCACCCGGCGTATAGCCGGGCAGCAGTGCGCCATCGGTTGCTTCGAGCGTGATCGACTTGATGAGCGATGTCGGGGCCTCGATCGCGGCGACGCGCAGCGTGAGAAGCGAGGGGGCAAGTGTCGGGGCAAGCATCGGGGTCATTTCGTGAGTCCGGCTCAAGCCGCCGTGTCGGTCAGCGCGCGCCAGTCCGCGCCCGCCGGCAGCACGCCGCCGATCGAGATCGCGCGCGAATAGTCGAGCTCGGGGTTCTCGGCGAGCGTGGGCGTGTTGCCCGCCATGAATTCGCGCGCCGATTTGAGCAGCAACGCGCGCACGCGCAGCACGGCGCCATCTGCGGAGCAGAGCTGCTCCGTCGTGCGATCGGCAATGGGCCCCTGGCCGAGGAACATCGCGAAGTCTTCGGTGCCCAGATGCTGATGAAAGCCCGTGGCGTGGCCGCGTTTCATGAGGTCGCGGTTCTGGCCGAAGCTCTGCTCGCGCGGGCCGGGCGGCAGCGGCGGAAAATTCCAGACGTCGGGCGTAGCCGACATCACGGTCATGCCGAGCTTGCGCGTGGGATTGAAGTGCACGAACCACGCGCGGTGCGTGACGTCGTCCACGGGCGTGGAGAAGAACACGGTGCTCGGGCTGTTCGCATCGGGCGCGCAGATGATGCCGTACCACGGCATCACGAAGTTGTTCACGCGCGCATAGATCTTGTCGTCGGGCAGGTCGCGCAATGCGGCGTAGCGATAGCCATAAGGGCGCTCCTCAAATTCGAGCCGTGGCGCGAGCGCCTTCGTCATATGCAGGCGTTCGTTGCCGCCGCCCGCCGTGATCTGCGTGGTCGATTCGTGCAGCACGCCCACGTGCGAGGAATCCATCGACGCCTCCACGCCATGGACCCAGTTCGTGGGTACCTCGACGCACGTGACCGAGCGCTGGTCGGCGGGGAGCTGCGTGAACGGCAGGTCGGGAAAGCGCGGCGGCCTGTCGCTCTCGCTGTTCTTGCTGTTCTTGCTGTTCTTGCCGAGCCACACCCAGACGATGCCGCCGCGCTCCTCCACGCCATACTGGCTCGTCTTCACGCGCGTGCAGAACTGCGCCTGATCGCCCACCTGGTTGGGCGCCTCCACCACCTTGCCTTGCACATCCACCTTCCAGCCGTGGAAGATGCAGCGCAGGCCGTTGTGCTCGTTGCGCGCCATCATCATCGAGGTCTTGCGGTGCGGGCAGAGCTCGTCGATCAGGCCGGCCTTGCCGTCGGTGGTGCGAAACGCCACGTAGTTCGAGCCCAGCAGGCGCACCAGCACGGGCGCGCCATCCGCTTCGAGCTTCGCCGAGGGCACGGCCGGAATCCAGTAGTGCTGGCGTATCATCTCGCCCATCGGCGCGCCATTCTCGACGCGGGTGAGCAGGGCGTTTTCTTCGGCGGTCATCGCCATGATCAGGCCTCCTGATAGTTCTGGAACGCGCGCGAATAGAGCCGGGTGCAGTTGCACTCGAAGACCTTGCGGCGCTGTTCCTCGGTGAGCCACTCGATGCTTTCGATCACCGGCTTCATGTCGTCATAGTCGCGGCCCGAGATGGGGTCGCGTGCGCTGCCCGTGCCCGGCTTTTCGGTGCCGAACAGCACGTTGTCGGTGCCGGCCACCTTGAGCAGCAGCTCGATCGATTCCTTCGAATAGTTGCAGGTGTCGAAGTAGAGCTTCTTCAACTGCTCGTCGAAGGTTTGCGGATGGTTGCGGCGCGCGGCCCACGAACGGAAGCGCCCCATCTGGTAGGGAATCGCGCCGCCGCCATGCGCGACCACGATCTTCAGGTCCGGGAATTTCTCGAACACATCCGATTCGAGCAGCGAAATGACCGCGATGTTCTCTTCGTTGATGAACTTCAGCGTGTACGACTCGCGCGGGCTGCAACTGCCGGCCGAGTGGATCAGCGCGGGCACGTCGAGCGCCGTCATCGCCTCGTAGAGCGGATGCCAGAACGGATCGCCGAGACCCGGCGGCGTGGGGCCCGCGGACTCGGTCGGGTCCGGATTCAGCAGGCAGCCCACGAAGCCCAGCTCGTTCACGCAGCGCTCGAGCTCCGCCACGACGCGCACGGCCGGCGATTCGTTCATGGACTGCGGCAGCCCCGCCACGCCGCGGAAGCGATCCGGGAACATCGCGACGAAGCGCGCGATCAGGTCGTTGCAGTGGCGCGACCAGAGCTCGGTCACGCGCGCGGGCTTGACCGAATGCATCTGCAGATAGGGGCGCGGCGAGATGAACTGAATATCGGTGCCGACCGTGTCCATGCTGCGCACGAGCTCTTCGGCCATCTTGCGCACGGAGGCGTCGGGCACGTTGGGCTTCGTTGACGGATTGGCGCGGCCGCCGACCAGCTCCGCCATATAGCGGAAGCTTTCGGGCGGCATGACGACGTGGGCGTGGGAATCGATGATCACGTTGGGACCTTTGTGGAAGCGTTACGTTGAGAGGGGGAGCGAGGTGCTAAGGATTGCGAATCGGGAATCAGGACAGCACGGCGAGGATTTCGAGCTGCAGCGCCATGCCGTGCTGGAGCTCGTGCACGACGATGTGGCGAGCGGGGCGCTGCGCCGGGTCCGGCCAGCAGGCAAGCCAGTGCGCATTGACGGGCTCGCGCACGGCGTTGTCCTTCACGTACACGGTGAGCTTCACCACGTCGGCGAGCGTCGCGCCGCCCGCGTCCAGAAAGCGCCGGAGATTGTCGAACGCGAGCCGGGCCTGATCGGCCGGGTCGGCGGCGAGCTTGCCGGTGGCCGGGTCCTTGCCGGCGATCGCCGACGAGCACAGCACATTGGCCACGCGCGCGCCCAGGGGAATCGGGGCGTTGTGCGCAAGGCCGGGAACGTCGATGGAGCGGGGCATGTTGTCTCCGTACTAAATTATTCAGGATACCTTGATGTTAGTTAGGCTCTCAGGCCGACTCTCGGCCCGACTATCAGTCCGCGCCGAAGTCGAAGAAGTGGCGCGGCACCGCCGCGAGGAATTCGGAAAAGCCCGTGGTGCCGGCCGGCACGTGCCGGCGCATCGCGTCGGCGGCCTTGGCTTCGTCGCCGGCCTGGATCGCACGGGCGATCTCGAAGTGCTCCTGGAGCGACCGCCCGATCTGGCTGCGGTTGCGCAGGTCGGCCACGCGGTAGCGCGCCGACTGGCGCCGCGCCGTGCGAATCTGGTCGGCCAGGCATTCGTTGCGGCTGCCTTCGTAGAGGGTGTCGTGGAAAGCTTCGTTGGCGCGCGCGTACTCGCCCGCGTCGCCCACCACGGCGGCTTGCTGGCACGCCATCAGCGCGTGGTCGAGCGCCGCGTGCAGCGTGTCGCTCGCGCGCCGCGCGCAAAAACGCGCGCACAACGCTTCCAGCTCGCCGATGTATTCGAGCATCGAGCGCACCTTCGCAATCGAAAGCCGTGCCACCGCAATCCCCTGGCGCGGCGAGATCGCGACGAGTTCGCGCGCCGCGAGATGCTGAAGCGCTTCGCGCACCGGCGTGCGCGAGACGTTGAAGCGCGCGGCGAGCGCGCGCTCGTCGATCGGGGTGCCCGGCGCGATTTCGCCCTTTTCGATCTCGGCCTGCAGCGTCTCGCGGATGTCGTTCGCGAGACTGGCCCGCGTGCGCGGCGCAAGCGCGGGCAGGCTGGAGGCCGGGCCTTCGGGGTCGACGCTCAGATCGGCTACGGATTTCATGAGAGTGGGCGGATGAACTGTAGAGGGCTTAAATATACCAATATGACGTTGTGGCATTCAATAAGATGTTTTGCTTATACGAACGCGACGCACGGTGAATGCGACCATCTGACGGCATAAATATCATTAAAATCAAATAGATGAATGCGAGTTCCGCGCCGTTTGGCCCTGCACTAGGGGAAAACACCAGCCATCAAAAACACACTCTGGTGTATTGAGATAGCGCTTCTGGTATGCCAGAATGTGTCTCATCCGATCCGATTCCGGCACGCGAAGGCCGGCGTCCCTATCAAGAAGAGGCATGACCTGATGAGTAAGTCACTCCCCGATGCGGCCGGCCTGTTGCCCGTCGAACGCGTGCTCAAGCCACGCTCGATCGCGATCGTCGGCGCATCCGCCGATCCCCGCGCGTTCGGCAACTTCGTGCTGCAAAACCTCGAGCGTTTCGGCTATGCGGGCGAGATTCATCTCGTCTCGCGCAGCAGCCAGGAGATCAATGGCCGGCCCTGCGTGGCGAGCGTCGAGGCGCTGCCCGAGGGCATCGACCTCGCCGTACTCGCGATTCCAGAAGCGGGCGTGCTCGACGCCGTGCGCACGCTGGGGGCGCGGCGCGCCGGTGCGGCCGTGATCTTCGCCTCGGGCTACGCCGAAGCGGGCGAGCAAGGCCGCGCGAAACAGCAGGCGCTTACCGAAGCGGCCCACGCCGCGGGCATCGCGCTCATCGGCCCGAACTGCATGGGCTTCACGAACTTCGAGGCCGGCGTGCCGGTCACCTTCGAGGCCATCGCGCCGTATCCGTGCGCGGGCCGCCGGGGTGTGGGCGTGGTCGCGCAAAGCGGGGCGATGGCCGCGAACCTGCGCGACGCGTTCATGGGCCGCGGCCAGCCGATCACGGCAGCGGTGTCCACGGGCAATGAAGCGGTGCTCGGCATCGAGGACTATCTCGCGTGGTTCATCGCCGACCCGCAGACGAGCGCGATTGCCGTCTACGCCGAGCAGGTGCGCCGCCCGCAGACTTTTCTCGCGCTGGCGCGCGAGGCACGTGCGGCGGGCAAGCCGATCGTGATGCTGATGCCAGGCAAGAGCGCGCGGGCGCGCGAAGCGGCGCAGTCGCACACGGGAGCGCTCGCGGGCGACCATGCCACGGCGAGCGTGCTGCTCGCGCGCGAAGGCGTGGTGGTGGTGGATTCGTTGGACGAACTATTCGATACCACGACGATCCTCGCGCGCTTTGCGCTTCCCCCGGCGGCGGGCACGGCGGTCATGACCGCCTCGGGCGCGGTGAAGAACATCACGCTCGATTTCGCCGACGACATCGGCCTGACGCTGCCGCCGCTCACCGCGCCGACGCTCGAAAAACTCACCGCGCTGCTGCCCGACTTCGCCGTGGCCGATAATCCGCTCGATTACACGACGATCGGCGTGCGCAATCCGGGCCTGATCGGCGAACTGATCGACACCGTGCTCGCCGATCCGAACATCGGCAACCTCGTGCTCTCGATCATGGGCGGCCCATCGATCGCGCAGCGCGACAAGGCCGATCACCTCGTGCCCGCGCTCGCACGCGCGACGAAGCCGGCCGTGCTCGCCGTGATGGGCGACAACAACGCGCTCGAACCGTTCTTCGTGGAAGCGATTGCGGCGAGCGGCGTGCCGTTCTTCCGTTCGCCGGACCGCGCGCTGCGCGCCTGTGCGCGCGTCGCGGCCTATGGCGAGTCGCTCCAGCGCGCAGCGCGTGCGCAAGCGGTACCGCCGAAGGCGATCGCGCTGCCCGGTCCCGTGCCGGCCAATGGCATCTTCGCGGAATACCATGGCAAGCAATGGCTTGCCGCCGCTGGCCTGCCCGTGCCGCCGGGGCGTCTTGCCACGACAATCGACGAAGCGCTGAGGATTGCAGAGGAAATCGGCTATCCGGTCGTGCTCAAGGCCCAGGCGAGCGAGCTGCCGCACAAGAGCGACGTGGGCGGCGTGGTGGTGGGACTGGCCGATGCGAGCGCGCTGCGCGCGGGCTGGGACAAGCTGCACGCGAGCGTTGCCGCGCATCGTCCGGAACTGCAACTCGACGGCGCGCTCGTGGAGGCAATGGGGCCGCGTGGGCTCGAACTCGTGGTCGGCGCTAAGCGCGATGCCGAATGGGGCCCCGTCGTACTGGTGGGGCTGGGCGGCATCTGGATCGAGGCGCTCAAGGACGTGCGCCTGATTCCCGCCGACATGGCCGAAGCCGATATCGTGGTCGAGCTACGCCGCCTGAAGGCCGCCGCGCTGCTCGAAGGCGTGCGCGGCGCGGCAGGCGTGGACGTGGCGGCCATCGCGAAGGCCGTGGCCGCCATCGGCGCCCAGATGCGCGCGAACGAGCGGATCACCGAGATCGACGTGAATCCGCTCGTGGCGTATCCCGACCGGGTGCTCGCCCTCGACGCGCTCGTGGTATGCGGCGCACCTGCGCAAGACAGCGGCGCGCATGGATCGCATGGATCATAAGGAAAACGAATCAATGAGACTGGAATTCTCCGCAGAGGACGAGGCCTTTCGCGCCGAGGTGCGCGAGTTCGTCAAAAGCAACCTCTCGCCGGCGCTCAAGCGCAAGGCCGAATTGGGCCTGCGTCTGGAGCGCGCCGACTATGTCGAGTGGTACACGCGGCTCTACGAGCGCGGCTGGATCACACCGTCGTGGCCGACCGAGGCCGGCGGCCCCGGCTGGACGCCGCTGCAGCGCTATATCTTCGACGAGGAAACGCTGCTCGGCGGCGCGCCGCGCATCATCGCGAGCGGCATCAACATGCTCGGTCCCGTGCTCAATGCGTTCGGCACGCCGGAGCAGAAAGCGCGCTATCTGCCCGCGATCCGCCGTAGCGAAACCTGGTGGGCGCAGGGCTTCTCGGAGCCGGGCGCGGGCTCGGATCTCGCCAGCGTTCGGACCACGGCGGTGCTCGCCAAGGACGATGAGGGGGAGCATTTCATCGTCAACGGCCACAAGGTCTGGACCTCGTATGCGCACTGGTGCGAGATGATGTTCGCGCTCGTGCGCACCGACCCGCATGCGACGCCGCAGGAAGGCATCTCGTTCCTGCTCATCGACATGAAGTCGCCGGGCGTGGAGCTGCGGCCCATCCGCATGCTCGAAGGCGGCTCCGACCTCAACGAGGTCTATCTCGACAACGTGCGCGTGCCGGTCCAGAACCTCGTGGGCGAGCTGAACAAGGGCTGGTCGTACGGCAAGTATCTGCTGGGTCACGAGCGCACGGGCATTGCCGGCATCGGCTCGTGCAAGCAGCAGCTCGCGCGCGCGCGAGCGCTCGGCAAGCAGCAGGGCCTCGCGGGCGATCCGCTGTTCGAGGCGCGCGTGAGCCGCTTCGAGATCGAGCTGATGGCGCTCGAATTCACGGGGCTGCGCATGCTGAGCGCGAATCAGCAAAGCCGCGTGCCGGCAGTGGAAGCGTCGATGCTCAAGGTGCGCGGTACGGAGCTGCGCCAGGCGATCTACGCGCTGCTCGCGGACATCGCTGGGCCCGAAGGCATTCCCTTCGACGAGGCCGCGCTGCTCGATCAGGCGGGCCACGAGCCGCCGAGCCCCGAGGAACTGATCGGCGTGGCGGCCAATTACTTCGACGCACGCAAGCTGTCGATCTACGGCGGAACCAACGAAGTGCAGCGTAACTTGATCAGCCGCGCGTTCTTCAACGCCTGAAGCGGGACACGAACCATCATGGACTTTTCTCTGACTGAAGATCACGTCGCGCTGCAGAATGCGGTGCGCCGATTCTGCGACGGCGAATATCCCGCGCATCAGCGCGGCAATGCGGAAGACGCGGCGCTGGCTGCGCACCGCCGCCAGGGGCTAGCCGAACTCGGCGTGACGGGCCTCGCCATCGACCCGGAGCAGGGCGGCAGCGGCTATGGCGCGGTCGAAACGATGCTCGTCGCGCAGCAACTGGGCCGCGCGCTGGGCGGCGCGGGCTGGCTCGCGAGCGGGCTGCCCGCCGCCGCGCTGATTAGTGCTGTGGGCAATACTCAGCAGTGCTCACAATGGCTCGCATCGGCCGCCACTGGCGAAAAGGTGCTCGCGCTCGCCGTGAGCGAGGCCGATGCGCGCTACGACCTCGCGCGGCTTTCGGTGCGGGCGACGGAGACGGGCGACGGCTGGCGCATCGACGGCACCAAGACGCTCGTGTTCGACGGCGCCATTGCCGATGCCTTCGTGGTGGCGGTGCGCACCTCGGGCGAACGCGGTGATGCGCATGGCCTCTCGCTCTTTCTCGTCGATGCGAAGGCGCCGGGCATTGCGCTGCGCCGCTTTGCGACGGTCGATGCTCGCGAAGCCGCCCATGTGAGCTTCGCTAACGTGGTGGTGAGCAACGCCGATCTGATCGGCGAGGCCGACACTGCGTATGCACTGATCGAAGTGGCGCTCGACCGCGCGAACGCCGCGTTATGTGCGGAATCGGTCGGCGCGCTGGAGGCGCTGCTCGAACTCACTGTCGAGCATCTGCGCACGCGCACGCAATTCGGCGCGCCACTCGCGAAATTTCAGGCGCTCCAGCATCGCGTCGCCGACATGCTGATCGCGCTGGAGCAGGCGAAGTCGATGGCGTGCGCAGCGGCCACAGCCGTGGACGAGAACGATCCTGAGCGGCGCGGCCGCTTCGTTTCGGCGGCGAAGGCGTTTATCGGCGAGGCCTGCAAAAGCGCTGCCGAATGGGCCATTCAGTTGCACGGCGCGATGGGCATGACCGAGGAATGCCGCGCGGGTCACTACGCGAAGCGCCTCTATGCGATCAACATGACCTACGGCGACGCGAGCTGGCATCTGAACCGCTTCACGGCGCAGCGTCTCGCGCGGGAGGCCGCATGAGCCTGAACGGACAAGCGTATATCGTCGGCGCCTACGAGCACCCCACGCGCAAGGCCGACGATCTCTCCGTGGCCCGCCTGCACGCCGACGTGGCGAAGGGCGCGCTCGAGGACGCCGGCCTCACGAAGGACGATATCGATGGCTATTTCTGCGCGGGCGACGCGCCGGGCCTCGGCACCACGACGGTCGCCGAATATCTCGGGCTGAAGCTGCGCCATGTGGATTCGACCGAATGCGGCGGGTCCGCACCGATTCTCCATGTGGCGCACGCCGCGGAGGCGATCGCGGCGGGCCGCTGCAACGTCGCGCTGATTACGCTGGCAGGCCGCCCGCGTGCGGCGGGCGCCGCGCTCGCGCTCCGGGCACCGGACCCCGATGCGCCCGACGTGCAGTTCGAACTGCCGTTCGGGCCGGCCACGCAGAATCTGTATGGCATGGTCGCGAAGCGCCATATGTACGAATACGGCACCACGAGCGAGCAGCTTGCATGGATCAAGGTGGCGGCTTCGCACCACGCGCAGCACAACCCGCACGCGATGCTGCGCAACGTCGTGACGGTCGAGGACGTCGTGAATTCGCCGATGGTCGCCGATCCGCTGCATCGTTTGGACTGCTGTGTGATGAGCGATGGCGGCGGCGCGCTCATCGTCGCGCGGCCCGAGATCGCCAGGCAGCTCAAGCGGCCGCTCGTGAAAGTGCGCGGCACCGGCGAGGCGCCGAAGCATGCGGCGGGCGGCAAGATCGACCTGACCTGGTCGGCGGCGAAGTGGTCGGGCGCGGCGGCTTTCGAGGAGGCGGGCGTGAGCCCGGCCGATATCCAGTACGCGTCGCTCTACGACAGCTTCACGATCACCGTGCTGATGCAGCTGGAGGATCTGGGCTTCTGCAAGAAGGGCGAGGGCGGCCGGTTCGTGCAGGACGGCGGCCTGATTTCGGGCGTCGGCAAGCTGCCCTTCAACACCGACGGCGGCGGGCTGTGCAACAACCACCCCGCCAACCGCGGCGGCGTGACGAAGGTGATCGAAGCGGTGCGCCAGTTGCGCGGCGAGGCGCATCCCGCCGTGCAGGTGCCGGACTGCGGTCTCGCGCTCGCGAGCGGCATCGGCGGCGCACTGGCTTCGCGCCATACGGCTGCAACACTCATTTTAGAACGGGTATGACGATGAGGATGACTAATCAGAATCAGCCGGCGCAGAAGGAGACGGCGGCCAGGCCTGCCGGCCCGCGCCGGATCTCCGCGCCGCGCGCGCTGCCCGAGGCGCTGCCGTTCTGGGAGGCGGCGAAGGAAGGGCGCCTGCTGGTCAAGCGCTGTGCGGATTGCGGCGAGACGCATTACTACCCGCGCGATATCTGCCCGCATTGCCTGAGCGCGAACACCGCATGGATCGAGTCGACGGGCAAAGGCACGATCTACTCGTGCAGCACGATGGGCAAGGACGAGGCGCGCTACACGCTCGCCTATGTGACGCTCGACGAGGGCGTGACGATGCTCACCAGTCTCGTGGATTGCGATCCGTCTGCGCTCGCGATCGGCCAGCGCGTGCGGGTGGCGTTCAAGCCGAGCGACGGCGGCTATCCCGTTCCCATGTTTACTCCGGCCTGAGGAGAGCGCGCTCATGACCGCCGAACTCAACGATATTCTCAACGACACGCGTAAAGTCGTGCGCAGAGGCGCGCTGTCGCGCTTCACGATCATCGACGCCTCGCGCGTGCGCGCCGGCCCGACCGCGATGCGCCTTTTCGCCGACATGGGCGCGCGCGTCATCAAGATCGAGATTCCGCCCGGTGCGCCGGGCGGCGACGACATGATCGGCGGGCGCGACCACAATCGCGCCGATTACGAAAACCTCCATCGCAACAAGGAAAGCCTCACGCTGAACATGAAGGACCCCGCGAGCCGCGAGATTCTTCACGCGCTGGTCCAGCGCGCCGATGTGTTCATCGAGAACTTCCGCCCCGATGTGAAGGACCGTCTGGGCATTGGCCCCGATGCGCTGCGCGCGGTCAATCCGCGCCTCGTCTATGCGAGTATCTCGGGCTTCGGCCAGGACGGGCCCTATGCGAAGTGGCCGGGCTTCGACTCCATCGCGCAGGGCATGGGCGGCTTGATGAGCGTGACCGGCAAGCCCGGCGAAGGCCCGATGCGCGTGGGCATTCCGGTCGCGGACCTCTGCGCGGGCCACTTCTGCGCCATGGCGATTCTCACCGCGCTGCTCGAGCGCGAGGCGTCGGGCGAGGGGCAGTGGGTGCAGACGTCGCTGCTCGAAGCGCAGCTCGCGATGCTCGACTTCCAGGCCGCGCAATGGCTCGTGGACAAGAAGGTGCCGCAGCAGGTGGGCAACGAGCATCCGCTCACGGTGCCCACGGGCGTGTTCGAAACCCAGGACGGCTACCTGAATCTGGCCGCCATCGGCCAGACGATGTGGACGCGGCTGTGCGAGGCACTCGGCCTAGATCATCTCGCACGCGCGCCGGGCTTCGACTCCGATCCCGCGCGCGTGGCGAACCGCGAGGCCGTGAATCGCGCGGTGGGCGAGGCCTTCAAGACGCGCACGACGAAGGCATGGACCGACATTCTGATCAAGGCCGGCGTGCCTTGCGGGCCGATCCACCGCATCGACGAGGTGTTCGAGGACCCGCAGGTCAAGCATCTCGGCATGGCCTGGCCCGTCGAATTGCCGGGTAAGGGCCAGGTGTCGTTCGTCGGCCAGCCGTTCCGGCTTTCGCGCTATCCACGCGAGGCGTCACCGCGTCTTGCGCCCGAGCGGGGCGAGCACACCCAGGCGATTCTGCGCGAGCTCGGCTACGCGGACGAGCAGATCGAACAATGGCGCGCGGCGTTCGTGGTTTGAGCGCGGCGCGAAGCAACAACGCATGGAAGGAGAGAAAATGGCACGTCTCGTAGCCGCATTCGGCTCGTCGCACAGCATCATGCTGGTGTCGCAGCGCGAAGACTGGCAGCATGGTTTTCGCGCGGTCGACCCGAAAAATCCGCATTACTACGACAAGGCCGGCGATCGCGTGAGCTATGACGCGCTGCTCGAACGCGCACCGGCCAACTCCGGGGAAATGGTCACGCCCGGGAAAATGGGCGAGCGCTATGACCAGGCCGAAGCCGCGATGGACGAGCTGCGCGAGCGCATTCGCGCGGCGAAGCTCGACGTGCTGATCGTGGTAGGCGACGACCAGACCGAATTATTCAGAACCACGAACAATCCGGCGTTCGCGATCTACTACGGCGAGACGATCCGCAATGCGAAGCGCGAGACCGGGCCGAACGACAGCTGGTATGCGCGCGCCCGCACGATGCGCCAGGAGCCCGATGCCGACGTGCACTATCCCGTCAAGTCGGTGATGGCGCGCTGGATGATTGGCGAGCTTTGCGAGCGCGATTTCGACATCGCGGCCATGGATGGTCTCGAACGCGGGCAGTATGAGGGTCATGCGTTCTCGTTCGTTCATCGGCGTTATTTGCAGGGCCTCGACTTGCCCGTCATTCCCTTGATCGTGAACACCTTCGATCCGCCCAACCAGCCCACGCCGCGCCGCTGCATCCAGTTGGGCGCCGCGCTGGGCGAGCTGATCGAGGCGTATCCCGAGGACCTGCGCGTGGGCGTGCTCGCCTCGGGCGGTCTCTCGCACTTCGTGGTGGACGAGGAACTCGACAACGGCATTATCGAAGCGATTCGCCGCAAGGATAGCGCGTGGCTCGCCGCGCTCGATCCGAAGCAACTGCAGGCGGGTAGCTCGGAAATTCGTAACTGGATCATCGCCGTGGAGGCGGTCAAGTCGCTCGATCTCGAATGGGTGTCGTACACGCCGGGCTACCGTAGCCCCGCGCTCACGGGCACGGGGCTCTGTTTCGCTGCGTGGCGCACGCTGGCCTGATGGTCTGATCGGGCTTCATTCTGCGCGAACCATCGACGCACATTAATTTCGGAATACTACACAAGGTAACAGCATGGCTGATCAAAACGTACAGCGTCTGCGCCGGCTCGATTGCTGCGCCGTCTCGGACGCGCTCGACAAACTCAGGCTGTCCGGTGTCGTGAGCGGACTGCCGCAACGCTCGGGCGCGGGCCGCATCGCGGGCCGTGCGATCACGGTCAAGCTCGGCACCGGCGAGGCGCCGCCCGGACCACCCGTCCACCTGGGCTGCACCGCCGTCGAGCAGGCCGACGCGGACAGCGTGATCGTGGTCGAGCAGCGCAGCGGCGTGGAAGCGGGCTGCTGGGGCGGCCTGCTTTCGCTCGCCGCGAAAGTGCGCCAGGTCGCGGGCGTGGTGGCCGATGGCCCCGTGCGCGATATCGACGAAGCCATCGCCTACGAACTGCCCGTATTCAGCCGCGCGACCACGGCGCGCACGGCGCGCGGCCGCGTGGTGGAGAAAGGCACCCACGTGCCGGTGCAGATCGGCGAGTTGCGGGTGGAGGCGGGCGACTACGTCGTGGCCGACAACAGCGCCGTGATCTTCATCCGCGCGGCCGATATCGGCGTCGTGCTCGACACCGCCGAAACGATCGTCGCGAAAGAGGCCGCCATGGCCAAGGCGATTCTCGGCGGCACGCCGGTCGGCAAGGTCATGGGCGGCAACTACGAACACATGCTCGCCTGAGCCCATCCCCATCCACGCCCATCACGAGACACCATGAACACCCACGACAACCGCAACGTCGAGCGCGCAGGCAAGCTCGACACCGCCACGCTTTCCGATGCGCTCGACAAGCTCGGCATCAATGGCCAGTGCTACCGCATCAAGGCGCGCAGCACCGACTTCCGCCTCGCGGGCCGCGCCTGGACGCTCAAGTACGGGCCGGCCGCGAATCCGCCCGGCACGGTGGGCGACTATATCGACGACGTGCCGCCCGGCGCCGTGGTCGTGCTCGATAACGGCGGACGCGAAGACGCGACCGTCTGGGGCGACATCCTCACCGAGATCGCGCACCGGCGCGGCCTGGCGGGCACGGTGATCAACGGCATTTGCCGCGACGTCGCGCTGTGCCTGAAGCTCGGCTATCCCGTGTTCAGCCGCGACCACTGGATGCGCACCGGCAAGGACCGCGTGCAGGTCGAGGCGACGCAGGTGCCCGTCAATATCGGCGAGGCGCGCGTGCAGCCCGGCGATATTCTGCGCGGCGACGCCGATGGCGTGATCGTGATTCCGCGCGAGCACGAAGACGCTGTGCTCGACGCGGCGGAGGCGATCCACCATGCGGAGGAGGCGATTCGCGCGGCGTGCCGCGGCGGCATGCGCCTGGACGAGGCGCGCAAGCAGTTCAAGTACCACCAACTTCAGACGCGGGAGCAAACGGCATGAAAGAGCACGATTCGGCGACGACGATTCGGACTGCCATCGAACGCGTGAACGCTCAAATCGTCGAGACGGCGCGCAGCCTGCCCGCGGCGACGCTGCACGAAGCCGGCGGCAAGATCGGGGCACTGCCCTCGGCGATCAAGGCGGTGGCGCCGGGCTTCAGGATCTGCGGGACGGCGGTTACCGTGCACTCGCCGGGCGGCGACAACCTCTGGCTGCATCGCGCCCTCGTGCTCGCGCAGCCCGGCGACGTGCTCGTGGTCTACACGAGCGGTGTCTACGAGCACGGCTATTGGGGCGAAGTCATGACGACGGCGGCGAAGGTGCGCGGGCTCGCGGGGCTCGTGATCGACGGCGCCGTGCGCGACGCGGACCTGCTCGAATCGATCGGTTTCCCGGTGTTTTCGCGTGGGCTCTCGATTCGCGGCACGGGCAAGGACTATGGCGCGATCGGCTGGATCAACGAGCCGGTGATGATTGGCAACGTGACGGTGAGCGCGGGCGATCTGATCGTCGGCGACCGCGACGGCGTGGTTGCCATCCCGCGTGAGCGCGCGGCGGACGTGGTCGCGAAGGCGGCGCAGCGCGAAGCCGACGAAGCCGCGATCTGCAAACGCATCGAGGCCGGCGAGAGTACCATGCAGATCTACGATTTCCACTGAGCCCCACGATGACTGACAATCCTACGTGCTCACCGGGCGAGGCGCCGGCGCTCGCCGTGGTCGGCGCCATAGCGACCATCACGCTGCGCCGCCCCGAAGTGGCGAACCGGCTGGACCCCGAGGACCTCGTCACGCTGCGCCGATTCATCCGCGAAGTGAACGCGCGGCGCGAAGTGCTCGTGCTGCGGCTCTACGGCGAGGGGCGCCATTTCTGCTCCGGATTCAATATCGGCAACGTGGCGGACGGCAACGCGGGGGCGAGCTTCGAGGCGCTCGCGAACGAACTCGAAGCGGCGCGCCCCGTGACGATCGCCGCGATCAACGGCGGCGTTTATGGCGGCGCGACCGATCTCGCGCTCGCGTGCGACTTTCGTATCGGCGTGCAGACGAGCCAGATGTTCGTGCCGGCCGCGCGCCTTGGCTTGCTGTTCTATCGCGGCGGCATGCAGCGCTATGTGTCGCGGCTCGGGCTGAACATGGCCAGGAAACTGCTGCTCTCGGCCGCCACGCTCGACGCCGCGCAGATGCACGCATGCGGCTTTCTCGATACGGTCGTCGCGCCCGAAGCCCTGCATGCGGAGGTCGAACGGCTCAGCGCCGAGCTGGCCGGCATGGCGCCGCTCGCGCTGCTCGGCATGAAGAAGCACCTGAACCGGATTGCGGGGGGACGCTTCGACGAACACGAGTTCAGCCGCGACGTCGCGGAGGCGGATGCCTCGCAGGACCTGCGCGAAGGTGCGCTCGCCTGGAAAGAGAAGCGCAAGCCAGCGTTTTGCGGCAAATAGAAAGATGTGTACACAACGATCTAGATAAAACAATCGAATCATGACAATCGACGATAGCGAGATTCGCAGGCGCATATACGGAAGCGACGATGGCGCGCCACCCATCACGACGACGCTCGGCGGCGAGTTCCTTTCGTTCGACGAGAGCGCACTCGAAATCGTCTATGCCGGCGCGCCGTCGTTCCTCAATCCCGCGGGCAACGTGCAGGGCGGTATGCTTTGCGCGATGCTCGACGACGTGACGGCCACGCTCGTCAGCTCGACGGTGGCGGACGGGGAGCATTGCGCCACACTGAGCCTGAATGCGGCGTTCTTGCGGCCGGCGAAGCCTGGCCGCCTGCTGGGCCGCGCGACGCTGGTGCGGCGCGGGCGCGGCGTATGCAACGTCAACGGCGAACTCTGGCAGGACGACAAACTCGTGGCAACGGCTTCGGCGGTTTGCATGATCGTCGCCCGATGATGTTGTATCGTGCGCCCAAGGTGGAGGCGGGCGCGGAAGTTGCGGCATCTATCGGCGGCCATCCGAGTTCGCCCCCTGAAGTACATACTTCCGGCGACACTTGTAAGCCCGGCTGCGTCAGCGTAAACTGCATGCGGGAGATGGCATTCCTCCCTAAAACCGCCCCGCGGGGCTAATGATGCCTACAGGCCTGGGAACAGGCATGTAGGCGTGCGCGCAAACCGCGTTACCCCTCGTCATGTCTGTGCCGCGATTGCGGCGTTTCCCAGATCCCCATCCCCGTTCCGGCTAATCAGGCTAGCTGGAGGCAGTCTTGCGCGCGTTGACCGCGCCTGCGAGCGGTAGACAAGGGATAAAAATGGCATTCCATAGCATCCTCTTCGAGACACCCGAGGACGGCCCGCCGTCTGGTGACGTTAGCGAGCCGGACTTTTTCGGCGATCTCAATCTCGACCAGTTTGTGAGCGAAGCGACGCGCGGGTTCGACGAATACCGGCTCACGCCGTTTTTTCACACGGAGCTGAACCGCGAAAGCGCCGTGATCTATCGGCACGAAGTCATGCAGGACGTCGACGATTCCGAGCTGTTGCTGGCCATTCAGGCGTTCGCTCTTGCCATGCGGAAAACCCGAGCATGTCTGGGCGAGGCGCAGCGGCTCTATTACCCACGGCAGAAGCAGTGGTGGTTCCTCGAAGCGACGTCGCGCTATGGCAAGGGCGTGCAGGCCTTTTGCGAAGCGCTTCGCGCGGCGAAGCCACCGTCCAGGGGATTGAGCGCCTTCAGCGCGTGGCTCACCGGGTATGCCGGTTCGGAGCCTTTTGTGCAACTCTGCCGCGACATCGACGAAGTTCGGGACGCGCTGGCTGCGGTGCGCTATTGCATTCATCTCGACGGAAGCGCCGTCACCGTTCTCAACTATGATGATGAGGAGGACTACGGGACTTACGTTCTGGAAATCTTCGAACGCTTCAAGCAGGGCGAGGTCAAGGACCACAGCGTCGAGCAGAAAGACTGGCCCGAGATGAATCACGTCGAGGCGCATATACTCGACTTCGTTGCCGAGCTCAATCCGCAGCCGTTCTATCTGCTGGATGCGTTTTGCTCTCGCCATGCGGACTTTATCGACACAACGATTGCGGCCTTCGATCGAGAGATTCAGTTTTATGTCGCTTGGCGCAGCTATATCCAGTTGTGTCGTGACTCGGGGCTGCCGTTCAGCTATCCGGTGGTGTCGGGCACGACGAAGGCCGTACGCTGTGAGGGCACGTTCGACCTCGTGCTGGCCCACAAGCTCTGTGCGGACAAGATCGCCGTGGTGTGCAACGACCTTTATCTCGAGGGGCCGGAGCGGATCTTCGTGGTTTCCGGGCCCAATAATGGCGGCAAGACCACGTTCGCCCGAACATTCGGTCAACTCCACTTTCTCGCCAAACTGGGCTGCCCGGTTCCTGGACGCAACTCGCATCTCTTTCTTTACGATCGGCTCTATGCGCACTTCGAGCGCGAGGAGAACACCCTCGACCTGCGCGGCAAGCTCCAGGACGACCTGATGCGAATGCACGCCATCCTGCGAGCGTCTACGCCGCGCAGCATCATTCTGATGAACGAAATCTTCAGCTCGACCACGCTCGCCGACGCGCTGTTTCTCTGCCGCCGGATCATCGGCGAAATCATGGCGCTCGACGCGCTGTGCGTCTGCGTGACGTTCATCGAGGAACTCGCGCGGCTCGGGCCCCAGACCGTGAGCATGGTCAGCGAGATCAACCCCGACAATCCCTCGGTTCGAACCTTCCGGGTGCGCCGGCGCCCGGCCGATGGGCGCGCCTATGCGCTTTCGGTGGCCGAGCAATACGGGCTCACGGCTGAACGTCTCAAGGAGCGCCTCGCATCATGAAAGCCTGGCTACTCTATGACGCGAGTGATTTTCCGTGGCGTCGCGACGAATTCTGGAACGAACGGACCCTCAACCAGGATCTGGAGCTGAACACGCTTTATCAGGCCATGGCCGCCGGCGACGAATATCTCTATGACACGGTGAGGAAAGTCGTTCCGCTGAGTCTGAGCGACGTCGACGAAATTCTGTATCGCCAGGCAGTGCTCAAGGATTGCATCGAGCACGAGCAGGTCGTGAGGCAGCTCTATGCGATTGCGGTCGAGGCGCTGGAAGTCGAGCGAAAGAGCTTCTATTGGGCGATGAGTGCTTCGGCGAGCAGCGTCCTGCATGGCGCGCGCGATCTGATTCAGTCGATGCTGGGCGTACTGGGAAAGCTGCGCCGCGTGGCCGACGACAACGTCGAGCAGTTCCAGTCGGCGGGCTTTAGACGCTTCTACGCGATGATCCGCGAGGAATTGACCGATCACTATTTCGTGACGATCACCCGCTGTCTCAAAGAGCTGAAATTTAGTCATGGCGTGCTGATCAGCGCGCATCCCGGCCACGGGAACAAGGGCGCGCACTACGTGCTCAGGAAGCCCCATGAAAAGGACCCCAACCTGTTCAAGCGCCTGCTTGCGAAAGGGCCGCCATCGCGGACGTTTCATATTCCGGACCGGGACGAAAACGGCGCGCGGGCAATCAGCGAGCTCGAATCACGAGGCATCAATCATGTGGCGAACGCGCTCGCCCAATCGGCCGACCACATCAAGAGTTTCTTCTTCATGCTGCGGGCCGAGCTGGGTTTTTATCTCGGCTGCCTGAATCTGCGCAACGAGTTGCTGCGCCGTGGGATGCCGCTCTGCATTCCGACACCGCACACCGTGGCGGAGCGCAGGCACCGCTATCGGCAGCTTTACGACGTGAGCCTCGCCTTGCGCATGGAGCAGGCGCCCGTCGCGAACGATGCCGATGCGAACGGCAAGGATCTCATCGTGATCACCGGCGCGAACCAGGGCGGGAAATCGACCTTTCTGCGCAGCATCGGGATCGCCCAGATACTGCTGCAGGCGGGGATCTTCGTCGGCGCCGCGGAGTTCGAGGCCAATATTGCGCGAGCGATCTTCACGCATTACAAGCGCGAGGAAGACGCCACCATGCATGGCGGCAAGTTCGATGAGGAGCTCAAGCGCATGAGCGAGGTCGTCGATCATATGGTAGAAAACGGCCTGTTCCTGTCGAACGAATCGTTTGCGTCGACCAACGAGCGCGAGGGTTCGGACATTGGCCGGCAGATCGTCGATGCGCTGCTTGGGTATCACGTGAAGGTCGTTCTCGTGACGCACCTTTTTACGTTGGCAAAAGGTCTTTACGACGAGGACCCGTACCCGAAGATGTTCTTGCGCGCCGAACGCCGCGACGATGGCGTCCGCACGTTCAGGCTGATGGAGGCCGAGCCACTGCAGACGAGCTTTGGCCAGGACCTGTATCAGCAGATCTTCGGCGAGTCGCGGGACGAAGCGGAAGGAGGCGTGCAATCCCAGGGAGCCTTGTCAGGGGTGGACGAACCCTGAGCCTGGTACAGGATGGCGGACGTGGCCGGGATGCTGACGAATAGCCCTGGTCGCGCACGTGCCGCATCGATGAGCGAGGCCGCGTGGATGGTTACCGAAACTGATGTGTCGTCACGTGCTGTTGCCCGGTCCGGCAGTGCAGGGCGGTTCTCCAGCCTGATGTTTCCCTGGACGAGGGAGGCCATCCGCCGTGACACAGGCACGCAGCCGGACTGCTTCACGGATCTGAACCTCGACCAGGTCGTCGATGCCATCGTGGCCCGGCAAGACGAGGCGATATTGCGGCCATACTTTTACAGTCGCTACCCGGACGAGGAGGTGGTCCGGTACCGGCTCTCGATATTTCGTGACGTCGACAGGCCGGATGTGCTGCCTGTCGTGACTTCGTTCTGCGAGGACATGCGACGGGTGCGTCTCGCCCTTGATTACGCAGCCAGAACGTTCGCGCTTCGCCATCGGCAGATGGTCGTGCTGGAGGCGCGATCGCTGTATTGCTCGGCCGTCGTGAATCTCCATCAGCGCCTGGCCTCCGTGCCGCTCGGCTCCCCCGGCCTTTGCGCTCTGCGCAGCTATCTCGAACGCTACCTGGCGTCGGTCCGTTTCAGCGCATTGAAGCAGGAGACGGCCGGGGTCGAGGCCGCCTTGTCGGGCGTCGCGTACGGAATGCTGTTTCGAAAGGACAAGGTCACGGTTCGCCGCTACGCGGAAGAGGAGGACTACACACAACGTGTGAACGATCGCTTCGAGCGATTCAGCGAGTATGAGGCACCCGCGGCGCCGGAACGGCGCTTTAACGACTACGGGCTGAATCATATCGAGGAGGTGATCCTGTCGTTCGCCGCCGACCTGTTTCCTGCGTCGTTCCAGCCGCTCAGCGATTATGTCGGACGCCATACGAATTTTATCGATGACGTTCTTGCCACGGTCGAGCGCGAACTCGGGTTCTTCATCGCCTACCTCGCGTATATTGCGCCGCTCAGGAAGCGGGGACTGCCTTTTTGTTACCCGACGGTTTCCGCCACCTGCAAGGACGTTTGCGCCACCGGCGCTTTTGACCTCGCACTCGCGCACAAGCTGGCAGCCCGAAACGAGTCGGTCGTGTCGAACGATTTTTATCTGCGCGGGCACGAAAGGATCCTGCTCGTCTCCGGTCCCAACCAGGGTGGCAAGACAACCTTTGCCCGCATGGTCGGGCAACTGCATTTTCTCGCGGGCCTGGGCTGCCCCGTCCCGGGCGTTCAGGCACAGCTCTTTCTCGCCGACCGGATCTACACGCATTTCGAGCGTGCCGAGGACGTCGCGCGTCTGCGCAGCAAGCTCGAGGACGAACTCATCCGGCTCAAGGCGACCTGTACGGCGATGACGGCGCAGAGCGTCGTCATTCTCAACGAAGTCTTCAATGCGACCAGCCTGGAGGACCAGATCCTGCTCAGCACCCGGATACTGCAAAAGCTGCTCGCCGGCGATGTTCTGGGCGTATGCGTGTCGTTCATCGATACGCTTGCCGCGCTCGATCCGAAGATCGTGAGCATGGTTACGGCCGTGGCGCGCGATGATCCGGCCAGGCGGACGTTCAGGATCGAGCGCCGCCCCGCCGACGGTCTGGCCTATGCCCTTTCGCTGGCGCAAAAGCATGGCGTCACCTACGAGCGACTGCGCGCGAGAATCCGCTCATGAAAGTGCTCCTGCTGCATCCCGAGCGTGATTTCGTGCCGCGGAACGCGCCGCCCGAAACGCTGAACCGGTTCGCAACGGACCTCGGTCTGGGCATTCTGCTGGACGCCGCCTGCGGCGACGACCGCTACCTGTCCGAGGTGTTTTCCGCGGCGTTGTCGAGTGCCTGGGACAACGATGCGCGGACGATCGTCCACCGGCAGGAGGTGTTGCGGGACTGCGTGAAAAACGCCGCGTTCGTGAGAGCGCTGTACGCCCTGGCATGCGAGCCGTTCGGGCGGGACCAGAGCTGGAACTTCGGACTCTATGGCGGACAAACCTCGGCGCGGGTTTCGAGTTCGGTCAGGACGCTTCGAAGCAGTCTGTCGCTGCTGCGGAGGATACGCGATGCGTGCCGCCTCAACGCGGCGAATTTTTCGTCTCCGGGCTTCATCCGTATGTTCGAGACGCTGGAGCGCAACCTCGACGACGACTATCTTCAGGCCGCCAGCCGCGATCTGGATCATCTGCGGTTTCGCGCGGGCGTTCTGCTCAGTGCGCACGTGGGCAATGGCGGCAAGGCAAAAGACGTGAGCCTGCGGGTGCCGCAGCCCCGTGACCTGAACGTGGCGCTGCGCACGCTGACCCCCGGCCCGCGGAGCTTCACGTTCAGGCTGGATCCCCGCGATCTTTCCGGTGCGCAGGCTTTTGGTGAACTCCAGGACCGCGGGCTCGCGCTCATCTCCGAGGCGCTATGGAATTCCGCGCATCATGTGCTCGGCTTTCTCAAGGCGCTTCGCACCGAGCTTGCATTTTATGTTTCCTGCCTGAACCTCCACGACCGGCTGGCAGCGATTGGAGAGAACGTGACCTGGCCCGAACTGCAACCGGGCAGTCGGGGTTTCAGATGCCGGGGGCTGACGGACGTGTGCCTGGCGCTTGCCATGAATGCGTGCGCGGCGGGCAATGACGTCAACGCGGAGGGCAAGCCGCTGGTCATTGTCACGGGCGTCAATCGGGGCGGAAAATCGACTTTTCTGCGCAGCGTCGGCCTCGCACAGCTTTTATTGCATGCCGGCATGTTTGTGACCGCCACGCATTTTTCGTCTGCGCCGCATACGGGTCTGTTCACGCATTTCAAGCGCGAAGAGGATCGCGCAATGGAAAGTGGCAAATTCGACGAGGAACTCGCGCGCCTGGGCGCCATGGCCGATCATATCCGGCGCGGAGCACTCGTTCTTTTCAACGAATCGTTTGCCGCGACGAACGAGCGGGAAGGGGCGGAAATCGCCCGGCAGGTGACGGGTGCGTTGCTGGAAGAGGGCGTCACGGTAATCTACGTGTCCCATATGTACGACTTTACGCGCTCTTTCATTGGCAGGGACGACGTGCTCTTCCTGCGTGCCGACCGCACGGAGAACGGGAGCGACGCGTTCCGGTTGAATGAGGGACTGCCGAGGTCGACGAGCTTTGGCCTGGATCTTTACAACCCGATCTTTGAAGGACAGGCTTGTATGAGGGCCACAGACATGGATGGCGCGTCGCCGCGCTAACGGCCGTTCATTCCATACGGTCGCCAGAGCGGCTTCATTTCCCGGACGAGTCGCTGAATTCGGCAGACCGGAGACGCGCGATATCGTCCCGCAGGTTTTGCACGGCGTGCTGCATGGCGGAGTCGCCCGGGCCATGCTCTGCCTGGAGCCGCTCGATATGTTCCGTGAGCGTTTGAATCAATGCGACCAGCGCGCGCTGCTTCCATGCCTCCAGCAGCTCCAGATACGCGCAGAGCGAACGTTCGACGATTTGCACAGACGCGCTGGCCTCCAGGGCGCTGCGTGCGCCGAACCAGAATCCCCAGCGCCCGAATACGCGTCCCCATGATCGCGGCAGCATCGTACTTGGCAAGGTATCCTGAAGAATGAAGGATGGTGCGATGAACGAGACCGGCAAGGGCGGGACGAGCCGACGCAACCCCAGCGTGTCGGCCAGATGATGCAAGGCGACGCTCGCTCTCGCATGGAGTGTTTCGACCGTTCGCATTGCCGCGCCCGAAAACGAAAGGGCGCGTGCATTCGCGGCAAGCTCGACCAGCCGGGTGGCGTCGAAGGACATATCGTGCGTCTCCGACCATAGCGCGGCAGCGTTGTGGGCAATTTCACCCATGAGACTGTTCATGGTGCGTTCGACCGTAATCGCGGGGTCCGGCTGCGAATGCAGGGCCGCTTCAATCGCCTCGCGGCTTGCAAGCAGGGCGCGCAGGGCGTCGTCCAGATGCGCGCCCGCATGGGTTTCGGGCGCGTGCCACATCAGGCGGAGCTGGAGCGCGTCGAGCACGTCGCGACGCAAGGTGGCAAGCTGGCGCTGACGCATCTCCGTTTTTTGTTCGCGGCACTGTGCGAGCGTATCGGCAAAGGGCCCGTCGATCCAGGCGCGTCGCCACGGCGGGTCTTCCTCCCGCGTGCTGACCAGATAGACGGGAACGTCGAGGTGGGTGCTTTTCCAGAGGCCGCGCACGACGTGCTCGTAGATTCGCCACCGGTCGTCGGCGCCCACGAGATCGATCTTCGTGACGAGCACGGCAACGCGTGCGCCACGGCTGCAGAGCTGGCGCACGAGCGCGGCCTCGCGCAACGTGAGCGGCGCCGCCGCGGAAATGAGCACGACCGCGATATCGCACCAGGGCGCGGCCGGCGGGCTGCCCTGCGCAATGTCCCATTCTTCCCAGTCGATGCCCGGGGTGTCGATGAGGGTAATGCCGCCGGAAAGTAGCGGAGCCGGCGTTTCGAATACGATCCGCGTTATGCCCTTGATGTTCTCGGGATTCGAATGCGCGTCGACGAATTCGGCGATGCGTGCGCGATCGATGAGCTCGGTCTTCGCCGCGACGAATTCGACGGTGCCGCGTTCGACTTTGCCGTGCCGGATCTCGACCGGCATGGCCGTGGTCGGCAACGCGGCGACTGGAAGCAGCGCGCTGCCCAGCAGGCTGTTGAGCAGCGAGGATTTTCCGGCGCTCACGGCGCCGAACATGCCGACGACGATATCGTCCGACCCGTAATGCCGCGCGAAGTCGATGCTGCGGCGGTGAAGATCGCCGAGGCCGTGCGCCACGGTAATGCGTTCGAGTTCGGCCACCAGCGGGTGAGGTGGTGCGTTGCTCGAAGCGTATTGCGGGCCGCCGAGAGCAGGCGAGGCAACCGGTTTTTCCTGCTGTACGCCCATGTCGATATCGCGGGAGAGCGAGCCTTGCAGCGCATCGAGCAAGGTCATCAGATGACCGACGAGCCGGCAAGCATCCTCCTCGACGTCTTCGCTCAGATCTTGAGCGCTTGCCATGCTGCTTGCTGCGCTCGCGGTGCGCGGGTCCAGTTCCGATAGCGCGAGCATCGCTTCGCTGATACGGAGCCTGCACGATTCGATGGCGCTCGTACTGGGCGCGGGCAGTGAAATCCGGTGACGTGCGCTGATGGTCTTCATGGCCGCCCGAATCAGTTCCAGCTCGTTGAGCATGAGCTGATGCTGGACCGGCACGGCATCGGCGACGCGCGACGGGAACGGCGACTGCTGCACGACCGGCTGGAGATAGTGCAGCGCATCGGTAAGGCAGGCATCGATGCGAACGAAAGCCTCCCCTACGCGCCGGGAATAGGCGGCGGGGAAGGCGCGAGCTTTATCGTTGTGCGGCATGGCGATCTCTTCGCTTATTCGGGAGGGAGGGTCCGCAGAATTTCGCCCCAGCCGCTGCACCAGCCAATGGCCGCGATGAGCGCGCCGCGGTCCTCGGCGGTGTCGGTTCCGCGGCTGTCCCAGCGAAACGCATGCTCGAAGCGCCCGAGATGCCCGGCGATGCGCGATACGGTCTCGCCATGGTGGCGCAGGACCGTCGCACCATCGTGCTCCATCGCTGCGATCAGGTGAGGTCGGCAAAGGACGCCGCTGCCGTTTCCAGCGCATTGACCGCAGATATGAGGCAGCCATCCATCGCGATTTTCACTTGCGAACGCGCGTGCATTGGCGAGATCGCGGCCTTGCGCAAGCCGCTCCGGTGGAGCGTTACCCGATGACGCGGGGCCATAGCCGAGGCTGCACATGTGGCATGGGCCGGAAGGACGCAACCGGTGCCGTGTCATGCCCGCCGGCGCCACGCTGTACAGACCATGACCGTCCATCAGGTGTGCCGCGCGCCGCATCAGTTCGTTATACAGAATGGTGCTGCCATGGATCAGATGCGGACGAAACGCCGCCTCTACGCAGAAAAAAGCCAGCGCATGTCGCGCGCACATGCCCCAATGCGCGTAGAGGCGCGCTCGCACGTCCGCGTCCATGATGCTGCCCTGGATAAACCACCAGAGAAAATCCACCTCGCCGTCGGATAGCGCCAGCGCGGAAGAAGGCTGCGAAACAAGACCAGTGGGGACGGGCACGATGCGCTGTCCGGTAAGCGAAACGGGGCACAAAACCTGGACAGGGGCATGGCGATGACCCAGCAGCTCCCGACCAGGAACCGTAGGCATCATTAGCCGGGCAAGGCCGGCGGTTTGAGGAGGTATGCCATCTCCCGCAACACAGGTTCATTTTAATGACGGCATGCCGAATTGGCAACGGAGCGCCCGAAACGATATCTAAGTTGTCCTACACTGTGTCCAAGGACCGGGGAGGCGTAAAAATGGCGGGACCATCGGAGAACACGCGGCGTGCGTTGCGAGGGCATTTCTGGCATCTGCTCGAACTGCTTGAAAAGATGCGCGAGATAAGTGAGCCGGCGGGAAGCAACCGCGTTCGCCTCAATTATCTGCACCGCCCGGATGGAGAAAAGCTGCACGATGTCGAGCGTTTCCTTGAAGGTATCAGCGAGGAGATCAATCGGGCGGCGGCGCTTTGGGGAATCGATATCGACGGAGAGCAGATCGACGCGATCCATGCGCTATCGGTCTCGCTGCAATTCGTCGGCATTGCGCTAGAGGAAATGTCGCCGTCGCGCCTCTCGGGTTTTGGCGCGCTAGATCCCGCGTTCGAAAAGGACTACGCCGCATTTCTTCTGAAGCTCCGCATTCATGTGGACACGCTCCAGCGTGCGCTCGCAACCAGCAAAACCGACCGCCCAGGTTTCCCAGGTTAGCTGCGCAGCGTTGCGATCAACCGCTTCGGACGCAGCAGCAGTCCCAGGCCGTCGACCGCATGGCGCACGACAACGTCGGCGGCTTGCAGTGCGCCGGTGGCAAGCCCTTCGGTGCCGAGCACGACGATACCCAGCGCCGCCTGTTCGAGCATGAGCGCGTCGTTGCGTCCATTGCCCATTGCTGCAACCCCGTCCGGACCCAGCCGTCGTACGTAATCGCCCTTGGCGAGCGCCTGGCCGTTGGCGGGCAGGCAGGCGATTTCCACGGGGCAATTGCGCAGATGCTCGCGCGCATCGCCGTAGGTGTTGCCCGTGACCACGTGAAGGTTCAGTTCATTGGCGAGCGCCGCAAGACGCGACTCGACGCCGTCGAGCAAACGTCCATCGACGGCAAGCGTGCCATTGAAGTCGAGGACAAGATGCTCGAGGTTCAGGGTACGAAACCCCGGAATGTCTATGACGATCATCCGTCTCTCCTTGCGCGCCGCTGCGGACAATCGGGTCCGCCACGGCGCAATCCGGCGATTGCCCGTGCCATCGGAGCAGGGGAAGACAAGACATGCGCAACAGCGCGACCCGATGTCCGGACGGCTGCAGGCATCATTAGCCGGTCGGCGCCGGCGGTTGGCGGAGAATGCCATCTCCGTAGATCTGTATTCCACTCTAGACAATGCCGCGAAGCTGCGCAATCGGGTTTTGAGGGGCGGCGGCGCAGGCAGTGGCAGGTGCGAATCGTGCGTGCTACACTGCGCGAAAAGGAGATGGCATTCCTCCTTAACCAACCGCCGGCTTTGCCCGGCTAATGATGCCTACGGTCCCTGGGTCAGGAGGTCGTAGGCATTGCCAAAGCGTCCTGCTGCCCAGATTGGTTCACTCTACGAATCTGGCTTTTCATGCGATCAGTTCTTTTTCCGCGCCATATGGAGCGCGGTGAGCGCGTGCGCTCATGTTCCCTCGATGTGGCAATCGGGCCGTTCGTGCGGAGGCGCCCATGAAGGGGAGCCAGCTTACCCTGTACGCGGCGAACCAGAGCCACCGTGTGAAGCACATGACGGTGGTCGAATGGCTGCTCGACGAAGCGAAGCAGACTGGTATCGTCGGCGCAACCGTGGTCGAAGTTGCCGAGGGCGTGGATGCCAAAGGCAGATACCACGCTGCACGCTTCTTCGAGCTTGCCGACCAACCAGTCGCGGTCACGCTGATCGCCGGGGATGAAAAGATCGATGCGATGCTGGCCCGGCTCCGGGACAGCGGCATTCGCCTTTTCTATACACGCGCGCCAATCGAATTCGATACCCTGGGCACAGTGGGAGGCCAGTGATGGATTTCAACGCCATTCCCCCGGGCGATAACGTGCCCGTGGAAGTCAACGCCGTTATCGAAATTCCCGCCCAGAGCGAGCCGGTGAAATACGAGGCCGATAAACGTCTCGGACTCCTGAGGGTCGACCGGATCATGAGCGCGGGAATGCGCTATCCCGCGAATTACGGATTCATCCCGCGAACGCTCGCGAGGGACGGCGATCCGCTCGACATCATCGTCATCGCGCCGTTTCCGCTCGAGCGGCTTTCGCTGATTACCTGCCGCCCCGTCGGCCTGATGAACATGACGGACCAGGCGGGCCCGGACGAAAAGGTGATCGCGGTCCCGACCGATGGCGTTTGCCCCTCGACGCGCGCGATCACGGAGCTGGAGCACGTGGGCGAATACACGCTGAACCAGATCCAGTTCTTCTTCGAGAACTACAAGAAGCTCGAACCGGGCAAGTGGGTGCAGTTCGAGGGATGGGCCAATATCGACGCCGCGTATCAGGCGATCCGCAGCGCGGTTGCCGCATTCCACGACGCGCACCCCTGAATCCGTCCATTTCCCACATCGAGGTGGCCGTGTGCGACGAACGCGCGGCCGCCGCTTGCGAATGCAGAATCAACGGGAGCCGCAATGAGCAACCACGCAGTGATCGACACGATACTGGCCGATGAAATTCTCGATTCGCGAGGCAACCCGACCGTCGAGGTTACCGTCACGCTCCGCAATGGCATCACGGCCAGCGCCGCGGTGCCTTCGGGGGCGTCGACGGGGGAGTTCGAAGCGGTCGAGTTGCGCGACGGAGATCCCCGGCGCTACGGCGGCAAGGGCGTGCTTTCCGCAGTCGGGCACGTGAAAGAGGAGATCGCGGGGGCACTCGCGGGCATGAGCGTGGACGACCAGCGGCGCATCGACGAGAAGCTGATCGAGCTCGATGGCTCCGAGAACAAGGCGGTGCTGGGGGCTAATGCGATCCTGGGCGCGTCGCTCGCCTGTGCGAAGGCCGGGGCGATCGCAAGCGGCTTGCCGTTGTTCCGCTATCTTGGCGGCACGAACGCCCATCTGCTGCCGGTCCCGATGTTCAACGTGCTCAATGGCGGCAAGCATGGCCATCAGGGCCCGGACGTTCAGGAGTTCAAGCTCGTGCCGCTTGGCGCGCCGACGTTTCGCGAGGCGCTGCGCTATGGCGCGGAGACCTATCACGCACTCGGCGCCGTGCTCGCCGATGCCGGCGCATCGACGAACGTGGGCGATGAAGGCGGCTACGTGCCCCAACTACCTTCGAATGCGGCGGCGATGGAGCTCATCGTGCGGGCGATCGAGCGAGCCGGCTACCGGCCGGGGGAAGACATCGCGATCGGTATCGATCCCGCGGCGAGTTCTTTCTACGAGGATGGCCGCTATCACCTGACGCGGGACAGCCGGGTGCTCACGTCCACGGAAATGATCGCGTACTGGGCCGACTGGGTGAACCGCTATCCGCTGGTGTCGCTCGAAGATCCGCTTGCGGACAACGACTGGGAAGGCTTCGCCGCGTTGACGCGCGAGCTGGGCAGCCGCGTGCAGATCGTGGGCGACGACCTGTTCGTGACGAACCGTAAGTTCCTGCAGCGGGGCATCGACGAGCACTGCTGTAACAGCATTCTGATCAAGCTGAACCAGATCGGCACGGTGACGGAGACGCTGGACACGGCGCAGCTCGCCTTCTCCGCGGGATATACCTGTCTCGTCTCGCACCGGTCCGGCGAGACCGAGGATACGAGCATTGCCGATCTCGCGGTCGCGCTGGGCTGCGGCCAGATCAAGTCGGGCGCGCCGGCGCGCGGCGAGCGCGTCGCGAAGTACAACCGGCTGCTGGCCATCGAGCGAATGCTCGGCGACGACGCCCGTTTCGCGGGGCGTGCCGCGTTTCGTCAGCTTCGGCGTAGCTAGCGGCGGCATCGTCGCGACAGGATGAAGGGAGAGCGAGGAGATGGCCGCGACCGCATCGATCGTGCGCGTGATGGGAGAAGAGGTGCTGGATTCGCGGGGCAATCCGACCGTGCAGGTGACGGTCGTGCTCGAAGACGGATCGCTTGCCAGCGCCACGGTGCCCTCGGGGGCTTCGACGGGGGAGGCCGAGGCCGTCGAGCTGCGCGATGGCGACCGGCGCCGCTATGGCGGCAACGGCGTCCTGAAGGCGGTCAGGAACGTCAATGAGCTGATTGGCCCTGCGCTTATGGGGCTGCTTGCCGACGACCAGTGGCGCATCGACGCCACGCTGATCGAGCTCGACGGGACGGATTCGAAAAGGCGGCTTGGCGCCAATGCGACGCTGGGCGTGTCGCTCGCGTGCGCGCGCGTGGCGGCGCAGGCCTGCCGCCTTCCGCTGTTCCGGTATCTCGGCGGCGACGAAGCGCACGTGCTGCCCACGCCGATGCTCAACGTGCTCGACGGCGGCATCCACGGCCAAGGCGGCCCCGATCTGCAGGAGTTCATGCTGGTGCCACTCGGCGCGCCGACGTTTCGCGAGGCGCTCCGCTATGGCGTGGAAACGCGTCATGCGCTGCGTGAGTTGCTGGTCGAGCGCCACGCCGCGACCAATGTGGGCGACGAGGGCGGTTTCGTGCCGGTGCTCTCATCGAATGGCGCCGCGCTCGACCTGATGATGCAGGCGATCGAGCGCGCGGGATACCGGCCCGGTGAAGACATCGCGCTGGCTCTCGACTTCGCGGCGACCCATCTCTGGCACGACGGCCGTTATCGGCTGGCGCTGGAGGGGCGCAGCCTGTCGATGGAGGAGATGACGGGTCTCTGCCGCGAGTGGGGCGAGCGCTATCCGCTCGTCTCCATCGAGGATCCGCTGATGGACAAGGACTGGGATGGCTACGCCGAATTGACGCGCGAGCTCGGCGAGCGGATGCAGATTGCCGGCGACGACCTGTTCGTCAGCAACCGGTCCTTTCTCGTGAAGGGCATTGCGCAGCGGTGCTGCAACTGTGTCGTCATCAAGCCCAACCAGGTGGGCACCGTCACGGAGACGCTGAACACCGCGCGCATGGCGCTTGCGGCGGGCTATGCGTGCATGGTGGCGCACCGGTCCGGCGAGACGGAGGACACCAGCATTGCGGATCTGGCCGTCGCGCTGAACTGCGGCCAGATCAAGGCCGGGGCGCCGGCGAGGGGCGAGCGCGTCGCCAAATACAACCGGCTGTTGACCATCGAGGCCAGTCTTGGCGAACGCGCACACTATGCGGGGCGCGAGGCATTCCAGCGGCGGCGTTGATCGTCGGCGCGCCATGTCGGAGGACGAAGAGGCGGATTGCTCGCGACCGGTTGAAGCGCGTCCCCCGGTGCTGAGCCATCGATTCGGTTTATAAGGACTCTTGAAGGCCATGCTCGACCATGCCCGGCGTCCATTGGTCCGGCGCCGCACGTTTCGCCGCGTTGCAGCATGCGCGAGCCGTTTCGTCATGCACTAGAATGGCTTGTGGGACCGCCGGTCCCTGGCGCTGTCGTCGTGACGGTATCGTGGTGTCGTTTGAAGGAGGCAGACATGAACGGCTACCAGTTGACTTTTTACACCGAGCAGAATCGCCGCCACGGTCATCATACGGTCACCGACTGGCTGCTCCATGAAGCGAAGCAACTCGGCATTCATGGCGCCACGGTCATCAATTGCGCAGAGGGCACGGGACATGCGGGGGCGCATCACGCCGCGCACATGCTCAGGCTCGACGACCAGCCGGTGCAGATCATCCTGGCCGTCACGGAAGACGAGGCCGAGCGGATGCTCGACGCGGTGAAAGCCGAGCACGTGCATGTTTTCTATACCCGTTCGCCGGTGGAGTTCGGCTTGCTCGGCGGCGAGGGCCATGAAAGCGCAGGCAAGCATTTTTCTCTGTTTCACCGGCGGCCGCACTAGCCGCACTAGCCAAAGTGTGCAGGCTTGCATGTATCGATGTGTCTCCTATACTCGATACTGTTGTTTGCGGAGATGGCATCCTCCCTTAACCGCCGCGTCGTCCTCCACGCGGCTAATGATGCCTGCCAGTCCCCGGAAGCCGGGGCCGGTAGGCATATTTGGCCGGCTCGCATTCACGAGCATCCCGGGCATGTCAATGCCAGAAAAAAGCGAAGAATATGGGATGCACCAGCGAGTATTCATGGCGAATTCCCTGTTGCGTTGACCTTTGCGGCGCCATGCGGTCCTGGCAGGCGTGGCCTGCATGCGTGCGCGGCATGCCGGAAGTCGACGCCCGTGCCCCAGGACGGGCCGGAGCGCGGCCATGAGCGCGCGCGACGTCCTGCTCCAGATCGCCCAGGTGGTCACCGTGCTCCTGCTGTCGCCGCTGCTGCAGGGCGTGATCCTGCAGTGGGAGGAGCGCATCCAGCGCGGACGCGGGCCCGGGATCTTCCAGCCCTACCGGGATCTGCGCAAGCTTTTCCTCAAGCAGATCGTGGTGCCCGACACCGCGTCGTGGATCTTCTGGTGCGCGCCCGTTGTGGCGTTCACCTGCATGATGACGGTGCCCATCCTGATTCCGGTCCTCACTGATTTCCCGCTGCCACTCTCCGATATGGGGGACATCCTGGGCGGCGGCCTCATTCTCACCTTGGGTTCCTTTGCCATCGTTCTGGCGGGCCTCGACTCGGGGAGCGCCTATGGCGGCATCGGGTCGAGCCGTTCGGTGATGCTCGGCATCCTGGCGGAGCCGACGCTGATCCTCGTGCTCGTGGGGATCACGCTGCTCGCCAGGTCGATGCTGCCGTTCGTCGTCAATCATCTGCTGGTCCAGCAACCTTCGGTGTACTGGAGTCCTGCACATCTCTTTCTCGTGTTCGCCTTCTTCGTGCTGCTGCTTGTCGAAACCGACCGCCTGCCGATTCATTCGAGCACGCATATCGAGGTCTACATGATCGAGGAGGCGCGCATCCTCGAATATTCGGGCCCACTGCTGGCACTGCTGAAGTGGGCGTCGATGATGAAGCAGTTCATCCTCTTCACGATCTTCTGCAACGTGCTCACCTTGCCGTGGGGGCTTTCACAGCATGGCACGGCATTCGGCGCGCTCGGCGCCGCAGCGGGATTGTTCGCGCGGATGCTCTTGGTGGCGCTGGTGATCGTGTTCGTCGAGACGGCGCAGTCGCGTCTGCGCTTTTTCCGCTATCAGGAGCCGCTCGCCGCCTCGTTCATGCTCGCGGTGCTCGCGATTGCCGCCAACCAGCTACGGTGACCCGATGCTTCTTGCCCACCTGAGTCCTCTGGCGGCTTCGCTGTTCAGCCTGCTCGCGATCGGCAGTCTGCTGCTTGCGTTCGTGATGCTCGGTTCGCGCTGGCTCAAGGATTACCTGCTGGCCTTCACGGCGGAATCCTGGCTGATCGCGATTCTGTCCGGAACCGTGGGCTATTACGGCAACTACCACGAGCTCTATTTCGTCGCAGTGCTCACGGCCTTCTTTCGCGGGCTGGTCCTGCCGTACCTGATCTGGCGGATCATGGCGCGCCTGTCCGTCGAACGGGAACTGCACGTCACGCTGCAGCCGAGTTCGTGCCTCGTGCTCGGCGCGCTGCTGGTGCTCTTCGCCTTCGTGGTCTCGAATCATCTGGGCAACTCGCTGGGCCTCGGCGGCACCGTGGTGGTGCTCGCGCTGACGGTCATGCTCTCGATGAAGCTCATCGGCTTTCTGATGCTCGCCGTGCGGCAGGAGGCGATCAGTCAGGTGCTGGGCCTGCTGGTGCTCGAGAACGGCATCTTTCTGGGCTCGCAGATCCTGGTGCCCGGCATGCCGCTCCTGATCGAACTGGTTCTGCTGTTCGACCTGCTCGTCATCGTGGTGAGCTTCGGGGTACTCGTCCGTTATCTGGTTGCCCATGTGGGCAGTACGAGCAGCCGCGAGCTGCGGCGCCTGGTGGGGTGATCATGATCGAAGCGTGGCTCGTTCTCGTTGTCGTCGCCCCGGTGCTCTCCGCCGTGATTGCCGGTGCCAGCCAGCATGGGCGCGTGGCCGAGTACGCCAACCTCGTGGCGGCCATCGTGTGCCTCGTTGCTTCCATCGTGCTCGTCATCCATGTCGATGGCGCCAGGACCTTCGTCAACGGCTACGTGCTGTTCGATGCGCTCGGCGCCTGGACGCTCGTGTGCACGTGCGTGGTCTACTGCCTGGCCTCGATCTACGCCGTCGGCTACATGCGCCTGCTGAAGGAGGAGGAAGCGCGCCTGCCCGGCTTCTACGCGCTGTTTGCGCTGTTCGCCGCCACGATGATCTGCGGGCCGCTGATGAACAACATCGGCGTCTACTGGATCGCCATCGAGCTGACGACGCTCGTGAGCACCTTCCTCGTGGGCTTCGAGCGAGGGCAGGAAGCGATCGAGGCGGCGTGGAAATACATCATCGTGGTGTCGGCGGGCATCAGCCTCGCGCTGCTCGGCACGGTGCTTTTCTACTGGGCGGGCAGCCTCGTGCTCGGGCCCACCTACGACATGACCTGGGACACCCTGCGTCGCGCGGCGCCCCGCATGAGCCCGGCGCTCACGCAGATGGCCTTTCTGCTCGTGCTGGTCGGTTACGGGACGAAGGCGGGCCTCGCGCCCATGCACACGTGGCTGCCCGATGCCCACAGTGAAGGCCCTGCGCCCGTATCGGCCATGCTCTCCGGGGCGCTTTTGAACACGGCGATGCTCGGCGTCGCCCGCTTTCTGACGATTACCGATGCCGCGAGCGGCTCCCTGTTGCCGCGGACCGCGCTCGTTGCATTCGGCGCCTTCTCGCTGTTCGTCGCCGCGCTGTTCATCGTGCGGCAGCAGGGCATCAAGCGGCTCATGGCGTATTCGAGCGTCGAGCACATGGGCGTGCTGGCGCTCGGCTTCGGCTTCGGCGGCCCGCTCGCCATCGCCGCAGTGCTCTATCACATGCTCAACCATTCGCTGAACAAGTCGCTCATGTTCTTCGGCGCGGGCAACGTGATGCGCGTATATGGAACCAAGGACATCGATGCGATCCGGGGCGTCTGGTCGCGCTTTCCGGTCACGGGTGCGCTGTGGATCGCGGGGGCGGTCGCGATCACGGGCGCGCCGCCGTTTGGCCTGTTCCTGAGCGAACTGGCGCTGATGCGCGCGGGGTTCGCCACGCCCAACGCCTGGGCTGTGATTGTGCTGCTGCTGCTCCTGATCGTGATCTTCATCGGCTTCCTCAATCACTTCCGGACCATGTACTTCGACACCCGCACGCCGATAGCCGCTGCGCCGCCCGTCACCCACGGCGTCGAGGTCAGCCCGTGGATGACCTTGCCCATGTGGTTGGCACTCCTGCCCGTCTTCGTGCTCGGGATCTGGTGGCCGCAGGCATTGTGGCGGTATTTCGAGGTGGTCGCCGCGGATCTCGTCGGGGGCGCGCGATGAGGAACTGCGAATACGTCACGCTGCCGGTAGCGGAACTCGCGGCCCGCGCGCAGGAATTGATAGCGGCCGGCGGGCGTTTTCAGGGCGTGTATGCGTGGTTCCCGTCTGCGACTGAGGCGGAGCTTCGCTACGTTGCCACGTTGCCGGGTCAGGAGACGTTCCGCGGCTGGCGCGTCCCGGTGAACGGACGCCCGGTGCCGAGTCTCGCGGCCATCAGTCCGCTGCTGGGCTGGCACGAGCGCGAAGTCATGGAAATGAGCGGCGTCGCGTTTTCGGGCCACCCGGAGCCCGAACGGCTGCTCACGGCATTCCTGCCGCGCACCGACCGGGGCCCGCTGGAGCCAGCCGGCGCACAGGGCGAGAGCATTGCCGCGAAACTGCCCGCGCCGTCGCTGCCGACGGTATCGGGCAAGCACGTCCAGCTGCTGCCCTTCGGGCCGGTGCGGGCCGATGTGCTGGAGTCCGCACAATTCATTTTCTACTATCTGGGCGAAGGGATCCTGCACTATCACCCGAATCTGTTTCTCAAGCATCGGGGCATGGAGAAGCAGTTCGAGGGCATGGACGCCGGCTCGGCCGCGTTGCTGGCGGAACGGGTGACGGGGATCGACAGCGTGGCGCACACGATCGCCTATGCGCAGGCCATCGAGGATGCTACGGAATGCGAAATACCCGAACGGGCCCGGTGGATCCGGCTGATAGCGGCGGAACTCGAACGCATCTACAACCATCTTCACTACCTGGGCCACCTCTGCCATACGACCACGCTGAAGGTGGGCGAGGCGCAGGGCAAACTGCTTGAAGAGCGGGCCAAGCAGATCAACGGGCGCGCCAGCAGCAGCCGTTTTCTGCGCGGCCTCGTGTGGCCCGGTGGCGTGCGGCGCGACCTCGATCTCCGGGTCGTGAGCGAAGGGCTGGCTGCATTGAAGCCGCAGATCGACCAGTACATCGGGCTGATCGAAAGAACCACCAGTCACCTGGATCGCCTGATCTCCACGGCGCCATTGAGCCAGCAACTCGCCTTCGACCAGGGCGCGACGGGACCGGTCGAGCGGGCCTCGGGCGTCGATCGCGATCTGCGGCGGGATCATCCGTATGCCGCTTATCGCACGCTACAACCCGAGGTGGCGGTGGCGCAGGAGGGCGATGCGGCCGCGCGGATGAGGGTTCGCATCGCCGAGCTGCGCGCGAGTATGGCGCTCGTCGACGAGGCCATTGCCAGAGGCCTGCCAAACGGCCCGCTATCCGCCGCATGCATCCCGCAGGCAGGCGCCGAGGGACTGGGATGGTCGGAGTCGGCGCGTGGCACGATTCTCTATGCCGTGCATCTCGATGCGAACGGGCGATTGCAGCGCGTGAAAATCAAGTCGCCGTCGTTCGCGAACTGGCGTGTTTTTCCGTCGACCGTGCACGACAGCAACATGATGGACTACGCGATCAACGAGGCAAGTTTCGGTCTGACGATCTCGGGCTGCGCCCGCTAGCCGGTACCGGCATTTCGAGGAACGTGCACCATGTCACTCTGGACCTGGTTTGGACTCAAGGAAGGCCGCGCGAGCACGGACTGGCCGCTAAAGCACGGCGAGGGCGGTGATGACGGGCAGCAGGGCGTGCTGGGCATGCCGCGCTATGACCCGTCGAAATGCCGGCCGCAATGCGATGCGTGTGCCGAGGCCTGCGTGACGCATGCCATCCGCCTCATGCCGGCGGAGCACGCGGCGACGGCACCGGAAGTCGACTGGGGACGCTGTATCGTGTGCCAGCGCTGCACGCAGGTGTGCCCGACCGGCGCGTTTACGGAATCGGAGGACTGGGCGCTCGGCGTGAGCGAACGGCTCGACCTCGAATGGGACGAGGTCGTGAGCGAGCGCATCGCCCGCAAGGGCGTGGAGCGCGGGCGTCGCGCCTTCAGCCGCAGCCTGCATATCCGGCACGTGGACGCGGGCTCGTGCAACGGCTGCGAGTCCGAGCTTCAAGCATTGAACAACCCGTTCTACAACCTGCACCGGCTGGGCATTTTCTTCACGCCGTCCCCGCGCTTCGCGGACGTGCTGCTGGTCACGGGGCCGGTCACGAAGGCGATGCACGGGCCACTGCTCGAGACCTGGAACGCGATGCCGGTGCCGCGCTGGGTCATTGCGACGGGGACCTGCGCGGTGTCGGGTGGCGTCTCGGGCGGTAACTACGCATGCGGCAACGGACTCGACGGCGTCGTGCCAGTCGACGTCTATCTGCCAGGTTGCCCGCCCAATCCCGCAGCGTTGATACACGCGCTGCTGATGCTCGTCGGGCGCGAGGAACAGCGCATGAGGGGAGGCCGGATTGAACGCTAACCTGTTGCTCGGCCTCGCGGTCGCGGTCTGGGTGCTGGCCGCCATCGTGTCGCCGCTCCGTGTGATGCATCGCATCGCGCGCGCACTGCTTGGCGCGGGCTGCGTGCTTGGCATGCTCGCCTGCCTCGTCGCGTTGCCGCTGGGCACGCCGCCGGCCGCATTGGGCATTGCGCTGGCCTCGCATCCCGTTTCATTCGCGATCGAACCGTCCGGCCTCTGGTTGCTCGGCTTCGGACTCGTGCCCGCGATCTTCGCCTGCTGGCTGGGCTCGCCGCTCGCGGGCCGCCCGGGACGCTGGTACGCGGGCGCGGCATTCAGCCTGCTCGGCGCGCTCGGCGTGGTCGGCCTCCAGGACGGCACGGCGCTGCTGGTCGCGTGGGAGCTCATGAGTCTCGGCGGCGCGCTCATGCTCGCGGGAGAACGTGCAGAGGAGAACGAAGCGAAGCCTGTGTTGCTGATGCTCGCGCTTCTCGAGGTGGGGGCGGTCGCACTGGTCTTCGCGGTCATCGTGCTCGACCATGCGGCGGGAGGAATCGGGTTTGCAAGCTTCGCTGCCGCCGCGACGACATCGAGCGATGTCGTGTCCTGGTTTGCGGGCATCGCGCTCCTGATCGGGTTCGGCGCGAAGCTCGGTCTGCTGCCGTTCTACGAATGGTTTCCGCGCGCCTATTCGAGCGGCAGCGGCGCAACGGGCGCGCTGTTCTCCGGCGTTGTGCTCAATGCCGCGTACTTCGCCTTGAGCCGCGCATGGAATAGCTGGCTCGATGTGGCCGTGCATCCCGATACGGCGTTCGGCCTCGGCGTGATCGCGATTGCGGTGGGCGTGATCAGCGCGATCCTGGCGGTGCTCTTTGCGTTCCAGCAGGACGACTGGCGCGCGCTGCTGAGCTACTCGTCGGCGGAGAACGCGTCGGTCGCCATCGTCATGCTGGGCGTGACGCAGCTTTTTCGCGCCGACCATCTCCCGGATCTGGCCGGCCTCGCCTGGACCGTGGCGCTGCTTCATCTGGCGGGGCACGCGCTCGCCAAGGGCGCGCTGTTCCTCACTGCCGATGGTGTTTTCCGAGCCGCGGGCAATTACGACATCGTCCAGCATGGGTGGCTCAAACGGAGTGGCTTTCTGCTCGGGCTCGGCGCCGTGTTTGCGGTGATGAGCCTCGCGTCGGTCCCGCCGCAGGCCGGTTTCGTCAGCGAATGGTATGTGTTCCAGTCCGTGTTTCAGGGTTTCCATCTCTCGTCGTTTGTCGGACGGCTGGTGCTGGTGCTCGCGGGTGCGGGGCTTGCGCTTGCCGCAGCCGTTGCGCTCGCAACTTTCGTGAAGGTCTTCGGGCTGGGATTGCTCGGCTTGCCCGATGTCGATGTCACGCCGCCGGTGCCCCGGGCCAACGCCATGGCGGTCGGCATCCTGGGCCTTTGCGTGCTCGCGGTCGCCGTTGGCGCGCCACTCTGGCTCAATGCGCTGGCGGCGGACGCCCAGGCGCTGTTCAACGCCAATAGTCCGCAGGCGATGGTGTCCGGCTGGTTGCTGGTTCCGCTGACCGACAAGTTCGCGTTCATCTCACCCTCGAAGCTCATTATCGTGATGCCGCTGCTCGCTATTCTGCCCATTGCGCTGCTTTGGCTGACGAAGCGTCGCGCCGTGCGGCGTGTGCCCGTGTGGTTCGGCGGCATGACGACGAACCCGCGCGACGCCATGACCACGGCGCTGACGTTTTCGAACGCGATGCGCACGTTCTACAGCTTCGTGTACCAGCCGACCATCAGCACCACGCGCGAGCACGAACAGCGCGAATACTTCATCAAGCGGCTGGTGTTTTCCGCGGGCGTGACGGATCTGTTCGAACGGCATCTGTTCGACCCCGCGGTACGGGTCGTGAACCATTGCGCGGAAAAGCTGCGCGCCCTGCAGTCGGGCAACCTGAATTTCTACCTCGCATTGATCGGAGGATTGCTGATCGCGATTCTGTTCCTCACGCTCCTGTAGCGCCGTCCCGCAAGCCATCCGGTGCCGCCCGTCCACGCACAATCGAGCGGGCTGTGCGTCGTTTTTGCGACACCCGGCTTGCAGGCGGATACATCGTCCCTTAAAATCGCCCGGCTTTCGGAGATGGCATGCCTCCCTTAACCGCCGCGTTCTTTTAGCGGCTGATGATGCCTACGAGTTCCTGGGTGAAGGAGGTCGTAGGTCGTCCGTGCGGTGCCGCCGTCGCCCAGGTTTGATGTCGCTTCAAACCTGGATAACATGAAAAACCTGAAGTCTCTCGAGCAGGTCGCGATGCTGCCGTATCTGGCGCGCTGGCTGCTCCTGTCCTGCATCCTCGGTGCGCTGGCCGGCACCGCATCCGCCGTCTTCCTCTACGCGCTCGATCGCGCGACCGATATCCGCCTCGACAATCCGTGGCTGCTATGGCTGTTGCCACTGGCGGGCTTTGCCATGGGCTGGGTCTATCACCGCGTGGGCAAATCGGTCGAAGGCGGCAACAATCTGCTGATCGACGAGATTCACGATCCGCAGAAGATCGTCCCCAAACGCATGGCGCCGCTCGTGTTGATCGCGACCGTGGTCACGCATCTCTTTGGCGGCTCCGCAGGCCGTGAAGGCACGGCGGTCCAGATGGGCGGGGCGCTCGCCGATCAGGTGACCGCGCTCTTCGGGCTCGATCGCGAGGAACGCCGGATCCTCCTCATGGGCGGCATTGCGGCGGGTTTCTCCTCGGTCTTCGGCACGCCGCTGGCCGGCGCGATCTTCGGGCTCGAAGTGCTGGCCATCGGCCGCCTGCGCTACGACGCGCTGCTTGCCTGCATCGCATCGTCGCTGGTGGCCGATCAGGTGTGCCGCGTCTGGGGCATTCACCACACCGTCTACAGCATGCCGGCCGTCCCTGCCGTGACGGCGCTGGGCGTGGGCTCGGTCATCGTGGCCGGCATTGCCTTTGGCATCGTTGGCATGCTGTTCGCCGATTCGACGCATGCCCTGTCCGCCTTCATCAAGCGCAAGATCCCTTACGCACCGGCGAGACCGCTCGTGGGCGGCGCGGTCGTGGCCGTGGCGGGCGTCGTCCTGAACGTCCCGCAGTATCTGGGTCTCGGTATCCCCACGATCGTTCAGGCATTCCACGGACCGCTGCCCGTCTACGACTTCGCGGGCAAGTTCGCCTTTACGGCCGTCACGCTCGCGTCGGGCTTCAAGGGCGGCGAGGTGACGCCGCTGTTCTACATCGGCGCGACGCTGGGCAACGCCCTGGGTCATGTGCTCGCGTTGCCGATTCCGGTACTCGCGGGTCTTGGCTTCGTTGCCGTGTTCGCCGGCGCCGCGAACACGCCGATCGCGTCCACCATCATGGCCATCGAGCTGTTCGGCTCGGACATTGCGGTCTATGCGGCGCTCGCCTGTGTCGTGGCCTATCTTTTTTCCGGACATACGGGCATCTATCGCGCCCAGCGCGTCGGCCACGCCAAGCATCCGCTGCTGCCGGCGGGAATGCGGCTTTCCGACATTCCGGCGCTCCGGCGTGCGCGTCGCGCCGCAACTGCTGCAGCTTCGCCGACTCAGTCGTGACTCCAACATCCGTTTCCTGAACATCATGTCCAAACTGATTTCGCTTCGTCTGTATTTCCATCATTCCGAGCGCGCCCATGCGCATCAATCGAAGCGCTTCTGGCAGCGCCTCACGCGGCCGAGTCTCGCCCGCCATTTGCTCAGTCATGCGAAGCTTGCCGGTATCGAGCAGGCCGTGCTGCACCGCGTGCATGCGGGTTATCTGAACGGAGACCGGCTTCACCACGAACACGTCGAGGCCGCGCATCATCGCTTCCCGCATTGCATCGAACTGATCGACCTGGAGACCAAGGTGAGGGCATTCTGGGGCACGCATGGCAAGGGCCTTCAGAACGTGCGCGCCGTGTTTCTTCCCTGTGAGGGCGCGGTAGTCGAGCGGTGATCCGCCGTTTGGCCAGTCGCTGCATTCCCCGTTGCTTGCGGAGGCGTCATGAAGGATACCGGTGGAGGTCTCGCGGCGAGACGCGCGATGCGCTTCGTACTTCTTGTCGGTGTCCTGAGCTTTTTCGCGGACTTCACCTATGAAGGCGCGCGCAGCGTCCTGGGTCCGTGGCTGGCCACCATGGGCGCGTCCGCGACGATCATCGGGATCGTGGTCGGCTTGGGCGAACTGCTCGGTTATGGCTTGCGGGTGGTGTCGGGGAGACTGGCCGATGCCTCGCGCCAGTTCTGGCCGATCACGATCGTCGGCTACGTCGTGCAGATGAGCGCTGTCCCGCTTCTTGCGCTCGTCCATAGCTGGCAGCTCGCAGCCGTCCTGATCGTGCTGGAGCGTACGGGCAAGGCCATTCGCAATCCGCCGCGGGACGTGATGCTCGCCAGCGCGGCAAAGCGCATCGGCGGATATGGCTGGGCCTTCGGGATTCACGAGGCATTCGACCAGTTCGGCGCCATGGTGGGGCCGCTCGTCGTCGCTGGCGTCATTGCAGTGCACGGAAACTACCGTCTCGCGTTTGCCCTGCTGGCCATTCCCGCCTTCATCAATCTGTGCTTCGTCGCGCTGGCGCGCATTGCGTTTCCGCGCCCCCAGGACCTCGAAGAACGAGAGGCGGAGGAAGCAGTCGTCGGTCGTTATCCCGTCGACTACTGGGTCTACCTTGCAGGGGCGGGCCTGGTCGCGGCAGGCTTCGCGGATTACCCGCTGATCGCCTATCACTGGTCGATCCATCGCGTGATCCCGGCCGACTGGGTGCCCTTGCTTTATGCCGTCGCGATGGCGGTCAGTGGCGGCGCCTCGCTCGTCCTCGGACGGCTGTTCGACCGCTACGGCTTTCGCATCCTGATCGCGCTGACCGCCGTTGCAGCGGCTTTCGCGCCGCTCGTGTTTCTTGCCGGGCGCACTGAATATGCGGTTCTGGGCGCCGCGCTCTGGGGCATGGGCATGGGGGTTCACGAATCCATCATTCCCGCGGCCGTGGCGCCCATGGTCAGCCGGTCGAGACGGGCCTCCGCGTTCGGCATGTTCACGGCCGTCTATGGGGTTTGCTGGTTTGCAGGTAGCGCGTTGATCGGCTGGATTTATGACCGGTCGATCGTGGGGGCGGTCGTCTTCTGTGTTATCGCACAGGTGCTGGCGCTGCCGGTATTCGCATGGGTTAGCCGTCGGCGCGCGGCACCGCGGAATCGATGATTTACTACCGGTCAGGATGTCCCGGGAGTGCGCTGCAGGGTATTGCGTAGCGCAGCGCTCAACCGGCGCTCGATATCCGGGTCCGATGCGTAGATCAGGGCTTCTGCGAAGTGCTTGAGGCACGTTCCTGATGTGGCCAGCAGCGCGTCATCGTCATGCTTCGCGCGGGACACCTGACGAATCAATTGGGCAATGGCTCTGCGGGCTGCAATTTCTTCTGCGTCACAGGCGGGGCACGCTTCGCGCTGGAATGCCCCCGGTGCGGGCACCGCGCTGTTCGGCTGGGCCGCGCGGCCAACCGCGTTGAACCATCGGAGTTTGCTGCGTCGATGTCTTTTCGGGGCTTCATCGGCACGCTGAGCGGTGGGGGCTGGGCGACCGGGCAACGCGGCCTCGATATAGCGCCGAAGCGCCGCGCGCTGGAGGTCTCTATTTGTCTGCGCAAGGCAAAGCAGCAGATGATTGCGACAGGTCGGAAGCGTGATCCAGCCAGGCTGTTCGAGACGCACGTTTTCCGCGGCGGCCATCAGCCATTGGCTGCGCGCGTTGCGGATCGCCTCGCAGATCGGGCACGCACAAAGCGCATCCGCGAGAGGCATGCGGTCGTGCGCCAGCGGGTAAAGCACCCTGCATACGGCAGCGACGCCATCATCGAAGCGGATGGCCGCCGGCGTATCGAGCACCTCGAACGCCGTGTGCGCAATGTTGCGCAACTGACGCACGAGACGTCCGCGCAAGGGCGGTTCCGTGCGCCGGACAAGCAGTTGGGTGTGGACGAAACACAGTGGCGGAAGTGGGGCGCGTTTGCCATCGCTTTCAAGGCCGTGTAGCACACGGGCCACGGCGCGTCCCTCGCTGCGATGAAAATATGCGCAAGCGGGGCAGCGCCCACGCGCATTGAACAGGATGTCCTGGAGCAGTTCGTCCTGTAAGGTCGCGCGCTCGAGCAATGAGCCGAGATGGCGGCCCGCTTCGCGAATAGTCGCCTCCAGCGCCGGAGGCGTCTTGTTGCCGGGCGATGCGATCACGGCAGCGTGATCTGGACAGAATCCCATGCTCGTTGCAATGGTCTGCGCGATTGCCGTTCGCGCCCGCGCATCACGCATCAGGTATCCGAAGTACCTTCCGTCTGCACCAGCAAGCTGCGCGCAGATAACGCAGTCTGCGTCGTTGGCGGCATGGGTCTGGTCCATCGAATCGACATCGCACGCGCCAGTGGCCATGAAACGGTCGTTGCACGAAACGGCATGGTCAGACAGCGGGGATTGCGCAGAGGGCATGGCAGTCACGTTCCGGTTCTGCTTGCGTGACCTGGGATGGCGCTTTGGCTCGTTGTGGTCGATAACCTACGGCACCCCCAGGGGTTCGTAGGCATCATTAGCCGCGAAGGGAAGACGCAGCGGTTGGAAGGAGAATGCCATCTCCTTCCGGACAGTCTATCGCAGATCGAAACGGTTCCGCAACGTGGGGAAACGACGCGCGGCGGCTTTCTCGCGGGTCCATGCAAACACATTGCGACACGCATAAAGCAGCGATAAAATTGATGAACACTGGTGGAGATGGCATTCTCCCTGACCGCCCGCCTGGGCTGATGATGCCTGCCGGCCTGCTCGAAGGCGGCACTGGCGCGACCACCAGTTCCCTTTCGGCCAGATTGTGCTCATCGCACGTGGCCGTACCTCCGGTGCCCAGATTCAGCCGCTCATGCGGGCCCTGGTCACTGCCAGATACCTGCCTCCCTGCTGTTCCAGTCGCTTCATTGCGATGGTTGCGTATATCGCTGCCGACTCGTAGCCCCGAATCGACAGGATCGCGCAGACATTGCATCAGATCTGAAAGGTTAGATACCCTTATCAATGAGGAACGGAGAGAATCCCGATGAACCTGCGCGAATACGAAAACGCAAAGTTCGAACTCGCCAGCAAGCTGCGCTCCTTGCAGGAGGCCGCAAAGGACAAGGGCGAGCTAACCGGCGAGAGGATTCGCGACCTGTTTGTGCGCCTCGCGGAAGACCGCTTCAATCTCGCGGTGGTCGGCCGCTTTGGGCGCGGCAAGAGTTCGCTGATGAATGCACTGATTGGCGTGGAGCGCTTGCCGACCGGCATCCTGCCGCTTACGTCGGTCATCACGACCGTCGTCTATGGCAGCACGGAGAAAGTCATCATCCACTATGAAGGGCGACATCTGGCGACAGAGATTGCGCTCGACGCACTTCCCGAATTCATCACGCAACGCGCCAACCCCGGCAATGTACGCGGTGTGAGAACCGCGGAGGTACAGTTGCCCGCCGAACTGCTGCGGCGAGGATTCCATTTCATCGATACGCCGGGTCTGGGTTCAGCGATCACCGAGAACACGCGCACGACCGAGTCCTTCCTTCCGGAGGCCGATGCGATGCTGATCGTCACCAGCTACGACAGCCCGCTGTCCGAAGAAGAGTTTGCCGTGCTGCGCCTTGCCGCCCGCCACGATCGCCACGTATTCATGGTGCTGAACAAGCAGGACACGGTCACACAGGCGCAGCGTGAAGAAGGGCTCGCGTACGTGAACGAGCAATTGCAGCGCGTGCTCGGGCCACGTGCGTTGCCGCCATTTTCCGTCTCTGCGCGTGATGGCCTGGCCGCGAAGTTTCGAGGCGATCCCGAAGCGCTGCGGGAAAGCGGGGTAGCCGGGCTTGAGGAGGCGTTGGTCGGCTTTCTCGTCGACGGCAAGCGGCGTGCATTTCTGGCGAGCTTTTGCGAGCGGATCCTCGACGTTACGCGGCTGGATCCTTCAGATGCGAAATTTGCCTCGGTGGCGCTGGATATTCAGGAGTCCATCCATCGTATTGAAGCGGACAGCGGTACTGTGCGTAGTCCTCGTCCGCGTCTTCCCAGTTCAGACGTCGATCTTGGCTCGCTGCATGACCTCCAGCCCTGCGAAATCTGCGAGCGCGTCCAGTTGGTCAGCTTCGACTTTCTGTGTCGCTACCAGTATGAATTGAGTGTGAGTGCGCAGTCGCAGGACCAGCATGCACAAGCAAGAGGGCTCTGTGCCACGCATACGCGACAACTCGCGGCGCTTGCGGCACCACGCGGCGTCGCGATTGGCTACCCTGCGCTGCTCGGGGCGCTGTCCGCAACGTTGGAGCGCGCGGCGCGGGCCGCATCCGCAGGCATCCAGGACGTGCTCGATCGCAAGGACGTTCTGCCCGACGCGCACGAGTGTGCGCTGTGTCGACTGTGCATGACGACCCTGCAGACTGCGATTAGGGAGATTGCGGATCGTCTGGCGCAGGACGCCACGCGTGGTGTCGATTCATTGTCCGGCATCTGCATGCTGCACCTTCCGGCACTGGTTGCGGGGCTGCATGACGCGGGGCTGATAGAGCGAGTGCTCGCGCGCGAAGCAGCGATACTGTCCAGGCTGGCGGATGATCTGAGGCGCTATGCGACGAAACACGACGCCATACGCAGGCAGCTTGCCAGTGCCGAAGAAACCGAGGCCGCGGAAAGAACGCTCAAGCTGATCGCCGGGCTAGTCAACGTGCACGTGCCGTGGACAGACGAATGAGCGGGGAGGTCACCGGGCGATTAGCGAATTCGACGGTTGCGCCGTCATGCTGTCGCCATATGCGAAACCGCGCTGACTGTCGCGAACCCCAGTATCGTCATGACGATCGAGGCCGAGAGATGAATGGCGACTTCGCCGGCAGCCCAGCCAAATCGGCCCTGCTGGAGATCGCCCACGACTTCAGCGGAAAACGTCGAAAAGGTGGAGAGGCCGCCCATCAGTCCTGTCGTCACAAACAGGCGCCACTCTGGCGGAATCTGGGGTAAGCGCGCAAAAAACGCAATGGCTACGCCAATGATGTAGCCAGCAATGGCATTTGCTGCAAGCGTGCCGAGAGGGAGATCGGGATAGAGTCCGTTTAGACGCACCCCAAGAAACCAGCGGAACAGCGAACCAAGTGCTCCACCAATGGCAACTGCCAGAACCGATTGAAACATGTCCGATGCCCCAGACTTGGATTTGACCTGGACGAAGACCCATAGAGGGCATTCGTCTCGCGGGTTTTGTAGGCATCATCGGCTCGTTGTGAGCGGTTAAAGGAGAATGCCATCTCCTTGGGCGATTCTAGCATGGCGCAATGCAGCGTCAAGCCGGGCGCCTTCGCTGGCGGGCGCTCCGCCAGGGTCCGGCGGCGAGGCTTAAACGAATCTGGTTAGGTTAAAAATCGCGTGCTAGACTCAGAGCGCGGAGATGGCATTCTCCCTTAACTGCCGACTCACCGGCTGATAATGCCTACTGTGTGTGGTGCGAGATGCACTTGACCCGACACGTCTACAGTAGGCTCACCATGAGAAAAACTCTCTTTCACTGCATTGATCGGCTGTTCCGGTCTGCAGCACTTCGTCCATTACCCCGCAATGCCGTGTTCGGGCCGTACCCGGCCCGATGCGTGATTCCCGCTTTCGTATCGAGCGGGCGGGAGACGTCGCATTACGCTAAGCAAAACTAACGTCGCCCCTGCGGGTTCAAGCGGTTTGACAAAAATAACTGCGGCTGACACGAGCACCGGCTCGTGGCTGATGATTGATGGAGAGGGAAACCGGCAATGCAGATCAATCCGGATAAAGGTCCATGCGGGGGTGTATTCGTGCTCAATGCCCAAGGCCACGATGGCGGCACTGGACGTGAGAGCGGCGCCGATATGAGGATGCCGCCAGGGCATGCGGCTTCCGGGACAAACGGCGCAGCGCCCGGTAAGGACACAGCGTTTTGGGAGGCCGCCTTGCGCGCGCTCGGTCACGTGAGCATCTTTGCGTTTGCGACCGGCGACTTCATGGTGATCGGTCCGGGGGGCATGCGCGTCCGTGGAAATTCACTCACCACCGCGCTGCGGGAAACGTTGCGTTGCCTCGGATTTGAGGTCGATGGCGGAGACAAGCCTGGCTGATTTCAGCGAAGGCGTGGGGCAATGGCGCGCCCTGTATTGCAACGCCCTGTATTGCAAGGCAACTCGTTGCGTGGCGGGAGGTAATCATGCATGACATTCTCGCGGGTTACGATGGATCGACTTCGGCGCAGGAAGCCGTCTTGTTCGCGAAGGAACTCGCCGACAAGGAAGGAGCCCGATTGCATATTCTCACGGTCGCCCGTCCACCCGACTGGGGCAAGCTCTCGTATGAGAGGCCGGAGTGGCTCGAGGCGGAAAAACGTCATTGCCACGACCTGATCACGGAACTCAAGGGCAAGCTCGGGTTATCCGGATCGGCTGTTCAATATGAAACGGTTGTCGGGCATCCCGCCAAGGAACTCGTCCTGTACGCCGAGCAGCATGATATTGACCATCTGGTCGTCGGACACCGCGGACACACTGCGTTTGATCGCTGGCTGCTCGGGTCCGTTGCCAGGCAGGTAATCGCCTATGCGCCGTGCTCCGTCACGATCGTGCGCAATCGCGACGATGGCCCGAGGGGACATCGCTGAAGCCGGGCGGTGCACGACAATGGCAGCGATGTGCGCCTTGCGGGTCAATGACGGATCTGGCTCAGCGTATGCAGGACACGCCCCAGATCCTCGATGGTATCCACCGCAATCGCCGCCGTGAAGCGCGGCCCGACGGCGGACGCCCAGAACCCCTTGATGTTCACGCCATTATCCGCGAGGCGCCGGATGAGGAGTGCGCTCAAGCTGCGTCGCTCGGGACCCTCTAATCTGACCAGGTACAAACGACGTCCCAGGTCGAAGCCCGCCTCGCACGCGGCAACCTTTGCACGATCGGCAGTGCCAGGTGCAATGAGGACGCTGCCGTGCGTCGAGTCCAGCGTGTCGAACCGTGCCAGTACCAGCGCCAGATCTGCCCCGGCGCTGCAGAGCGCCTCGAGTTTGTCGGCCAGCACCGAGGGCTGGACGCCAATCTCCGCGCGCCAGGCGTCGAGCGTTTCAACGGAGAATTCCATGTCCATCTCCCACGCGTGCGGTCGTGCGCAGAGAAGGCGGGTAACACGCAGTCCGTGTCGAATCGAGGAGCATCGGCGGCTGCACGGCCATCCCGAACGAACAGGCCTCACGCGATCCTTTCTGGAAATTCGCAGCGAAGCGAATGGCTTCACGAGCGTACCAGACGTACCGGTGAGCAGGCATCATCAGCCCGGGCAGGCGATTGGGAGAATGCCATCTCCCTACGTCTGAGTGTAGTGCCGCAGTCGCGCAATGGCAACGCGATGACTTATTGGACAAGGGAGTGAACGGCAGATGGGCGAAATGCACCAACGTATCTACCGTGGCCTTGTTATTGTGATCGAACTCACGCATCAATTGTCGGGGGCCGTCGCTGCACACGCGCAAACACGGGTTCTGGCGACGGGAGAGACTGGTCCTCAATACAGTGCCTTGCTTGAATCGAGCACCGACGCACTCTTAACGGTTTGCGCTGAAATTGAGGACGCGATTGATGACTGGCTTGCTCTGCGGGAAAAGGAGTGAGCAAGGGAAGCGGATGATGCTGCGCCCGGCTTGATGAAACGATGAGGACGGCGTGATGGGACTGGTGCTGAATCTGCTTTCAGGAATGGGCACGCCGCGGCGCCACTAAAGGTTGCCTGGCGAGGAGGGGATGCATGAGCTCCAGCACTGAAAATCTCTCGGAGGCACGACGGGAAAAATTGCACCGGGAAGTCGGAGAGGCGCGTGCGAAGGCGCACGAGTACCTGTGCGGCCGGCAATCGCGCTCTGGCGGGTTCTGCTTTTACCGCTCCCAGCACACCGATCACCCCAATATCGAGGATACGGGATGCGCAGTCAGGTCGTTCGTACTGCTGGGTTTACCGATTCCTGATGCAGAACATGTCAAAGCGTTTCTTGCCAGCCTTGGAACGCCCTCCCAGCCGCGGTTCCTGTTTCATCTGGTCACGGCATTTCATGCCCTGGAGGTCGAATCGCTGCCCGATACCGTCGCCAGGTCAGTCAGCCGACTCGGGTTCGCGGCCGTACCGGACCGGCAGTTTCAACAAACGGGCTGGCTGGAACGCACGCGCTGTCTGGCGCATCTCAAGGTGATGCTCGACGACCGCAGCGACGTGTCCGCGATCGCGAAATATATGAGAACGCTGGCCGTTGCGGGAGGTTTTGGCGCGACACCCAATATTTGGGACACGTGGCTGGCGTTGGATATCCTGCGACTCGCTGAAGATATTTCGATACCGGATGATACGGCGAGGTTTGTCGATAGTTTGCAATGCAAACCATCCGGTTTCACGCTGAGCCCCGAGACGCGGATGTCGAGGCTTGATCCGGTCTTTTCTGGCGTGCAGTGCTGTCAGTTGCTCGATCTGCCGATCAGGTATCCACTCGAGAGCCTCGAGTTCGTGCTTGCGTGCCAGGTGGGGAGCGGAGGATTTGCTGCCTCGCCTGGCGCGCTTCCCGATCTGGCGTTAACGGAGAGAGCGCTCTGGACAATCGGGCGACTCTGCAATGCGTTGTGGCCAGAACGCGAATAAACGCCTCCCCTTTATCCCCGTACCCGGCATCGGCAAGCACAATGCCTGATGCAATGCCGGATTACGATGGCGAACCGCGCAACCCGACCGGCCCACTCGGGAACCGAGTATTCCCACGCGTCTCAAATTAACGCAACAAAGTTGCATTAACTGGTATATTGCAACTATGTTGCGATACAGGCGGTGGGCGGGTCCCCATGAACGAAGCGGTAAGGGCTGATAGATGGGATATTCACGGTACACAAGGAGCACTTCATGGATGCACGACTGCCGGCGCGCTCGTGCGCGATGGCGGCGCGCAGCTTTCGCGCACCGACGAAAAGCTCGTCGAGATGAGCAACGGCTGTATCTGCTGCACGCTGCGCGAAGACCTGCTGCTGGAAGTCAACTGTCTTGCGAAGGAAGGGCGCTTCGACCATCTGGTGATCGAATCGACGGGCATCTCGGAGCCGTTGCCCGTCGCGGAGACATTCACGTTTGCCGACGAGAGCGGCCAGAGCCTTTCGGACGTCGCGCGGCTCGACACGATGGTCACGGTCGTCGATGCGTTCAATTTCCTGCGCGACTACGGCTCGCAGGACAGCCTGCAGTCGCGCGGCGAATCGCTCGGCGAGGAGGACAGGCGCACGGTCGTCGACCTGCTGATCGACCAGATCGAGTTCTGCGACGTGATCCTCCTGAACAAGGTCGACCTGATCGACGAGGCCGGCCGCGAGCGCCTGATGGCGATCCTGCACAGCCTCAATCCGCGGGCGCGGATCGAGATTTCCGAGTTCGGCCGTGTGCCGCTCGACCGCGTGCTGGACACGCAACTGTTCGACTTTGAGGAGGCATCGAAGGCGCCTGGCTGGCTTAAGGAACTGCGCGGCGAACATACGCCGGAGACCGAGGAGTACGGCATCCGCAGCTTCGTGTGGCGGGCGCGCCGTCCGATGCATCCGAAGCGCTTCTCGGATCTCGTGAACAGCGAATGGCCGGGCGTGGTGCGCTCGAAGGGCTTCTTCTGGCTGGCGAGCCGTCCGCCCCATACGGGGTCCTGGTCGCAGGCCGGCGCCGTGTGCCGGTACGGGATGGCGGGCCTCTGGTGGGCAGCGGTGCCGAAATCGCGCTGGCCGACCGATGCGGAATCGCTCGAATTCATCGACCGTCACTGGGACCCGAATGTCGGCGACGCGCGTCAGGAACTGGTGCTGATCGGCCTCGACATGGACGAGCAGGCCATGCGCCGGCGCCTCGACGCGTGCCTGCTCACCGATGCGGAAATGGCGGAAGGTCCGCAGGCATGGACCCGCTACGACGATCCGTTCCCCGCGTGGGGCGGCCGGGTGCCCGAGGAAGAAGGCGCGGCATGAGCCCAAGGCTCGGCGCAGCGGCACGCCGTTCGCAGCGTGGCGGGCAAGGCCCGTCCCGGCGCGGGCGTGGCTCGCGCGCCGGGCAGAAGGCGCAACTGCCGGATACGGGCGGTTCGCGCGCGAGGGCGAGCGGCAGTTCAGCCGCGTGGTGATCGAGACGACGGGGCTCGCGGACCCCGCGCCCATCGTGCAGACGCTGGCGACGCACCGCGACCTGCGCGATCGCTACCGGCTCGACGGGCTGGTGACGACGATCGACGCGCGCAACGGCGATGCGACGCTCGACGAACACGTCGAGGCGGTCAAGCAGGCCGCGATGGCCGACAGGCTGCTGCTGACGAAGACGGATCTCGTGGATGCCGGGGCGCGGGAGCGGCTCGCCGGCCGGCTGCATGCGATCAACCCGGCCGCGGAGCTCATCCGCGTCAGTCATGGCGATCTGGCGGCGAGCCGGATACTGGATCTGGGCCTTTTCACGGCGGACGGCAAGATTGCAGACGTGGAACGGTGGCTTTCCGAGGAGCCGTATCGTTCCGATGACCACGGCCATCGTCATGGCCACGGACACGATCATCACGATGGTCATACCCACGCGCACCACGGGCACGAACACGACGTCAATCGCCACGACGACCAGATTCGCGCGTTCTGCTTCACGGTCGACGAGCCCATCCCCGAGAAGGTGCTGACCGACTGGCTCGACGTGCTGCTGTCGCTGATGGGCCCTTCGATGCTGCGGATCAAGGGGATCCTGAACGTGCAGGGCGAAGACAGGCCGATCGTCATCCACGGCGTGCAGCACGTGTTCCACCCGCCGGTGCCGCTCGATGCGTGGCCGGGCGAGGACCGGCGCTCGCGCATCGTCTTCATCACGCGCGCCGTCGAACGCGCAACGGTCGAGGAAACGTTTCGGCTGTTCAGCGAGGTGGGCGCCATCCGTGCGCAGGAGGTCCGGTCCGGATGACGCTGCCTGCCATCACGCTCTACAACACACTGACTTAATGCAACTCTATTGCATTAATGGGCTGATATCCGCCGCAGTGCCGCAGAGGGCCGTTGTCCCAAGCCCGTGGGGCTTATACGCCGTGGCTCGAACAGTCCCGGCAGGTGCCGTGAATGGTGACAGCGGAATTCGTGCTGTGCACGCCGCGGCGACTCAGCTTGCGCTCGATGCGCGCCAGCACGCCGGCCAGTTCCGGATCCTCGGGGAGTGCGGAGATGCTGTGGCACTGATCGCACTCGAAATAGCCGCTCGCGCCCTGATGCTGCACGAGCGCATGGCGCCAGGCGCGGTCCGATCCCTGGATGCGGGTGAGCAGCCCGGCAGCGGTGAGCCGGTCGAGAATCCGGTACAGCGTCACGCGGTCCACCTTTTCGCCGTTGCCAGCGGCTGCCAGATCGCGCGCGAGCTCGTCGTGTGACCGCGGCAGGTCGATCCGTTCGAGGCATTCGAGCACGGCAACGCTGAGCGCCGTCGAGCGCAGTCCCGCCTCCCGCAGCCGGGAGGGCCAGTCGGTAACAGGTTGCGGCGCGGACGGGCGGGCGGGGCGGCGGGTCGGCATGGATAACGGTAACGGGTGCGGGCTGATAAGGAAATCATACCTCTTCCCGGTTGCGGCAGTGCAGGCGAGGACTGATGGGCGCCGGCGGTGCTTCGGGTTTGCCCAATCACCCCACATTGAAATGGACCCGGATGTCCTGTTCGCTTTCGACCGGATGGCCGTCTTTCAGGGCAGGAAAGAAGCGCCAGTTGCGCAGCGTCTCCAGCAGCAACTGGTTCAGTCGCGGATTCTGCGTCGGTCTCACGAGCGCGACATCGACCGAGCCGTCCGGGTGAATGGTGAAGCGGGCGAGGGCGACGGCCTGATATGCAAACTCGCGCAGATCATCGGGCAATACGGGCAAGGGCTGGAGGATCGGGTGAGCGCTCGCGTTGCCGGACGCGCCTGAGCTTGTGTCAGTCGACGGACCTGCCGAAGACGAAGATAAGGTATCCGAACTTTCCACAGCACTGGAACGGCTTTCCGTGGTGGCCGGCGGCGCGGCGACCGGCGACGGGGCCGGAGATTCGGAACGAGCCGGTAACGGAGAAGGAACCGGGGCCGTGGGCCGGGCCATCGGACGAACCACGTGGGTGGGCCGAACCGGTGCGGCGAGGTGGGGCACAGGTCGTGCCGCCGCGGGCAGCGCTGCAGGCGCCGGTTGCGCTGGCGGGGGAGGCGGAGGCGCGATTTCCACGAGGCGCGCGTCGAGCGTCAATGGGCGCACCGGTTCTGGGCTTTCCGATAACCCGTCCACGAAACAATCGATGAAGACGGACCACAGCGCGACCGCGAGAACGAGTCCCGTGATCGCCCGCGTGCCGTGCGCATCGAACAGTCTTACCAGGCGCAAGCTCATGACGCGCGCGATGCTATGGATTGTCACGCTGGACCGCAATCAGGAAATGGCCGGCTCCGCCCTGGCGGGCCTGCAGCATGGCCTGCACGACCAGCCCGTTCGGCGCGCCGGCGTCTGCCGCAACCACCACGTTGCCATCGGAGGGCAGCAGCCGTTTGATGGCATCTGCAATCTCGTTCAGCTTCACGGTTTGACGGTTCACCTCGATCTGGCCGGTACGACTGATACTCAACGTCAGCGGCTGCTGTTCGGCAAGCGGCTGCGCAGCGCCTTGCGGCAGATCGAGCTTGACAGCGTCGAGCCGCTGCATCGCGAGCGACGCGAGCATGAAGGTCGCGAGCAGGAAGAACATCACGTCGATCATCGGAATGATCTCGATGCGGCCACGCTTCGACGCGCGGGAGCGGCGCAGCTTCATGACGTTTCTGCCTCGCGCTCCTGCTCTAGCCTCAGATCGCTGAGCCACGCGCTGGCGGTCGCTTCGAGCTCGTCCACCAGCCGGTCGATGCGCCGGGAAAAGTAGTTGAACGCGAACAGCGACACGAGGGCGATCACGAGACCGATGGCGGTGGCCACCAGCGCCTGCGCCACGCCGCCCGTGACGCCGCCCGGATTGACGAGGCCGCTGTTTCCGATCAGCCGGAACGCATGCATCATGCCGACAATCGTGCCGAGCAGGCCAAGGAGCGGTGCGGCCGTCACGATCGTCTCCAGCACCCATAGGCCTTTCGACATGTCGCGCTGGACCTCGAGTGCGATCGCACCGGCTCTCGCCTCGATCCACCAGGCGGGCTTCGTGCCGTTACGGATCAGGGGCTCGAGCAGCCTGCGCCGCGCGTGCTGCGCAGGCAGACGCAGGAGCATCGAGATATGATCAGGATTACCAGGCACATTGCTATCCGCGTCGGAGGGGGAGATGGCGGCAAACCGCCAGAACACCCAGGCGCGATCGAGAATGATGACGAGCGCGATCACGGCGAGCAGCGTCAGCGGATAGACGACCCAGCCGCCGACGCGTGCGGCCTGTACGATTCCCAGCCAGTCTTGCATGAAGGTATCCGGTTAGGGTTAGGCGTCAGAAGTATTTGGTGACGCCCGCATAAAACGCGCGATAGGGACCGTACTGCGGCGCGAACACGCCGATACCGGAACCGTCGCGCAGTTCGTAGGTCCGGCCGAAGGCATTGACCACCACGATGCGCCCGTCGACCTTGCCGATCATCGGGAGGTTGAAATGCTGGATGACCGCCAGATTGAACTGCGCATAGAGCGGCAGCTTGCCGGTGTTGGCGAAGCCATCGCGCAGGCCGCTGCCGACCGTGCCGTCCATCGTGAAGGTGGTCTGATGCCAGTTGTACGCGCCGCCAAAGGAGGCCGTCACGCGCTGGTCGTGATCGAGGAATACCCAGTGATCGCTGATGAAGGCCAGTTCGTCCGCGCCGAAATTGAACTGCGCGGAATTGACGTTCTTGCCCTGCGCGCGGCTATACGCGAGGTTCAGGTAGGCCGACACGTTTTCATGCTTGTAGTTGGCCGTGAATTCGACGCCATAGACCCGGCCGTACTGGTAGTTGAATGGCGTATAGATGAGCGCCGCACCAAACTGGCCCAGGTCGAGCAGGTTGTGCGCCTTCTTGTAATACGCATCGAGCCCCAGCGTGAGATCGGAGCCGACCTGCTGCGTCACGCCAAGATCGAAGTAATCGTCACGCTCGGGCTGCACAGGATCGTTCTGCGTGACCTCGCTCTGGTTCGTCGTGCCGCTGTAGCGGTTGATGGTCGAACTGGACACGAGCTCCATCGAAGGCGGCGTGAAATAGCGCGCGTAGCCCGCGTGGAACGTCGTCGTGGGCGTGAGCTTGAACACCGCGCCAATGCGCGGGCTCACCTGGTTCGCCTGCACGTACTGATCCATGCCGTCGTAGCGCAGACCGTAGTTGATGGTGAGCCGATCGTTGATCTTCCACTCGTCCTGAATGTACGCGCTGTAGAGATAGCCGGTCTTGCTGCTCGAGTCGGACAGCGTGAACGGCACGTCCGAGGTCTGGTTGCCGTCGGCATCGGCCGGGAAGACCGAGACGTTGTCCCGGAAGTCCGCATGCTCCTGCTGGAAGAACACGCCGGCCCGGATGGTGTGATGGTCGTTGAGCCGGTACGTGGTGTCGGCCTGCAGGCCATTGGCCGTATCGTTGTGGAAGTCCTGCGAGGCCACGCCGTTGAAGATCAGGTCGCCGACCGGGTCGGGATTGAACTGCGTGCGCGTGTAGCGCGTGAAAAGCGACACCTGATAGTCGAGCGCGCCGCCGTTGGTCCCCTGCAGGGCGACCACCGCAAAATTGTTCAGTTCCGACTGGGTTTCGTTCAGATTGGCGGAATCGAACGACGGCACGCCGGCGAGCGAGAAGTTCGGCGTGAGGCCCGGCGTGTTCGGGATCTCGAACTGGTTGGCGGCGGTCCCGAACATCACGCTCACCCGCGTGAGCGGGTTGATGATGTACGACATATAGCCGAACGCATTGCCCTGGCGCGTGTGGTCGTGGATCGGGTCCGGCGACGCGGTGGGCGCCTCGATCCCGAGGTTGTTCACGCCGAGCGAGCCGCTGAAGAAATAGCTGAAGTCGCCCTTGCTGCCGAAGACATCGGCGCTCGTCTGCAGGGTTCCGCGCTGGCCGCCGTACACGTCGATCGAGCCGCCGTTGCCGAGGTCGCCGGACTTGGTGCGGATATCGACGATGCCTGCCGTGCGGTAGCCATACTCGGCCGGCAGCGCGCCAGTCAGTAAGTTCACCTGATCGATGATGCGGGTGTCTAGCGACTGGCCGAAGCCGCTTATCGGCTCGGGAATCAGGATGCCGTTGATGCGGTACTGGAGGTCTGCGTGGTCGCCGCGCACATGCAACTGGCCATACGAATCGTCTGCGACGCCGGGCGCCTGTAGCAGCACCTGGTTTAGCGGCGTGTTCGCGCCCCGCGGCATCGTCTGGATATCGGCCTGCGTGATGCGGTAGATGCTGCTGCCCGTTTCGGGGAGCAGGCCGTTGCGGGCTTCATTGAGCCGCTTGGCGTTGACCTGGACATCGAGCGTGCTGTCCTTTTGCAGAACGACGGCCACGCGGGCCGGCGTAGTCGACGCCGCCATCGCGATCTGCGACGTGGCGGCAAACCCGGGCGCCGTCACGGCCACCGCATAGGTGCCGGGGGCGACGTGCTCAAGCGTGAAGTGGCCGCTCGAGTCGGTCGTGGTCTGCCCCGCGTCGGAGCCGCTTGCGTTCTTGAGTGCCACAGCGGCGTGCGCGACCGGCTTGCCGGCTGCGTCATTGACCGTTCCGTCGAGCGTGGCGTCGGTATCTGCAGCCCGCGCCTGTCCGGCTGCAGCGACGGCGAACGAAAGGAGCGCCGCATGGGCGATGAATGTGCGGTGGTTCATGATCCCCGAGCAAGAGGTTTGTTTTTGAAGACAGTTCCGACGGATAGCGAGGCGTAGCGGCCCACTCAAAATGTAATGATATAACGTTGCGTTTTAGGTGTGACGCATTATTCCACCTGGGATCAGGGATGTCTATCGAATCTATTTGTAATGTTTTGATGGGTAAATGAAGGATTTCCGGCAGGGAGGCGGGCGCCGGTGACGTCCTCGGCTGCGTCCCGCTCGTCGCCGGGTGGGAAGGTCACCGGCGGCGGGCGCACTATTTTGATGTACTAATTAATATGCAGCGCAGAGCGAATAAAGTCGCCGAAAAAATCGGATGGAGAAAGAAATTGGGAAAAACAATTTATGACCGACCGGCGCCGTTACCCGTTTGATTAATTTAATTCAGAAAATACGGCTATTTTCCGCATGTCATCGGAAATCTGAAAATCACCACGCCGCTGGCATCTTCAAAGAAAGTTTACTGAGAACTTACGATGGCTGACTGTCACAGGCACGACACGAATCCGTCTTTAAAATCGCAGCGCAGGTCTGGTTTTAAAGGCTACAGCGGCGACACGCAATCGCGAACCGACGCAACAAAATCTGGAAAGGGATTCCCAATATGAAACAAGCGGTAGCCGCGTCTTCTGTAGTCCGTGTCACCCGTAAATCGGTTCAGGATTATATCGACGAATGCCCGATCTGGCCGGACGGCACCCAACTGAGGTCCGCGCCGATGACGGCGATGCAATGGCGCATCTGGTCGCTCGCCGCGGCGGGCAAGTTCTTCGAAGGCTTCGTCGTGTTCATGACAGGGGTTGCGCTGCCGCTGATCTCGCACGAGTTCGGCATCAGCGCCGCGCAGGGCGGCCTCGTTAGCGCTGCGAGTCTGATAGGAATCTTGATCGGTGCGCTCGGCCTCGGTGGCATGTCCGACTACTTCGGCCGCAAGCGCATGTTCATCATCGAAATGATCCTGTTCTGCGTCTTCCTTGTGCTGCTGACCGTCTGCGGTAATTTCATATCGCTCGTGGCCTGCCTGTTCGGGCTCGGCGTTGCGCTCGGCTGCGATTATCCGACCGCGCACATGATCATCTCCGAGAGCATTCCGAGCGCGAGTCGAGGCAAGCTCGTGCTCGGCGCGTTCGGCTTTCAGGCGCTTGGCGCACTCGGCGGCACCGCAATCGGCTATCTCGTGCTGTCGATCATCCCGACGCTCAACGCATGGCGCTGGATGTACGCGACCGCAATCATTCCGGCGGTGATCGTCATGATCGGCCGCTTCTTCATTACCGAGAGCGCGAGCTGGCTGCACGTGCGCGGCGATGTCTCCGAAGCCGAGGAGGCCGCGCGGCGGTTGCTCGATCGCGAACCGCGCTACCCCAGCCGCATCGAACTGCATCGCGAAGCGGAGGAGGCGGAGAGCAACGGTGACTCCAGGGCGTTTCTCGCCCTGTTCGACAAGAAGAACCTGCGCGCGACGATTTTCTCTTCCGCGCCGTGGTTTCTGCAGGATCTCGGCACCTACGGGATCGGGATTTTCACGCCGACGATCCTCGCGATTGCACTCGGCAGCAAGCCCGATCACGTTCGCAGCATCAGTGACCTGATCCTGAACGACATCCTCGCCGCCAAGGGCGCCGCGCTGACCACGACGCTGCTGATCGTCGGGATTCTGTTCGCCGTGATGCTCGCGGACAGGGTCGGTCGAGTCAAGCTGCAGGTCTTCGGCTTCGTCGGCTGCGCGGCGGGACTCTTCGTCGCCGCGCTATCCGGCGGTTTCGACGGCAGTACGAAGACGTCGCTGATTTTCGCGGGCTTCATGCTGTTCAATTTCATGACGAACATCGGCCCGAATGCGCAGACCTATCTGCTCGCGGGCGAAGTCTTCCCGACCAGGATTCGCGGCGCGGGCGCGGGCTTCGCGGCGGCAATCGGCAAGGTCGGCGCGATCATGACCGCATTCCTTTTCCCGATCCTGCTCGCCACCATCGGTACCAGCACGCTCCTGTACTGCCTCGTCGTGACGTCGCTGCTCGGCGCGGTCGTCACGTGGATGTTCCGGATCGAAACGACGGGCGTGAATCTCGACCGGATCGGCAAATAGCCCGAGGTCATGCCATCACACATCGGCACCCATCCGGTGGGGCCGGTGCGCTTCGATACACAACTGAGGATACGATGAGCGCAGCACAACGCAACCAACCCGTAGCGCATGCGGCTACATGCATCGCCATGGTGCTCGCGATCGCGATGCCCACCGCGCACGCGCAACAGGTGACGCTAACCGAGACCGGCTCGACGCTCCTCGCGCCGCTTTTCTCGACCTGGAGCGACGCCTATGCGAAAACGCATCCGGGCGTGCGGATCACCGTCGGGGCGACCGGCTCCGAGGCCGGGATCGAGCAGGCGATTGCCGGCAAGGTCAACATCGGCGCATCGGACGCGTACATGTCTGACGCCGATGCCATGAAACATCCGCAGATCATCAACGTGCCGCTCGCGATCGCCGCGCAGACGATCAACTACAACGTGCCGGGGCTCAACGATACGCATCTGAAACTCGACGGCCCCACGCTCGCCGGCATCTACACCGGCACCATTCGCCAGTGGGACGCGCCGCCGATCGCCGCGCTGAATCCCGGCGTGCATCTGCCGCATCACGAGATCTTGCCGGTGCATCGCGGCGACGGCTCCGGCGATACGTTCGTGTTCACGCAGTTCCTGACGTTCTCGACGCCATCGTGGGAAAACGCGCCCGGTTACGGCACGACGATCGACTGGCCGGCCGTGTCCGGCGCGCTCGCCGCAACGGGCAACGCGGGAATGGTGAATACGCTGAAAACGACGCCGTACTCGGTCGGTTATATCGGTGTCAGCTATGCGAAGGACATCGCTTCAGCGAAGCTCGGCACCGCCGCGCTGAAGAACGGCGCGGGCGAATTCGTGTTGCCGACAAAGGCGACGATCACGGCCGGCGCGGCGTCGCTGGGCGTGCGCACGCCGCCCGACGAACGCCTGAGCCTCGTGTTCTCGCCGGCTGCCGGCACGTATCCGCTCGTGAACTACGAATACGCGGTCGTATCGACGCAGCAGCCGAACCCCGCGATTGCCGCCGAGATTCGCAAGCTCCTCAAGTGGTCGATCGTGCCATCGGACGAGAACGCAGCCTATCTCGAGGCCGTGCACTTCATTCCGCTGCCACCGCATACGTGGGAACTCAGCGTCACGCAGATCGAGTCGATTAAATAACCGTTTGAAGCCCCATGCGCGGTAGGGCACCTCTGTCTGCCGCTTCCGTTCGGGCAGTGCATTTCACCCACGCTTGCCCGACACCAGACCGGCGACGCCTGCGGCCCGGTAACGCAGCACCAGTCGCTCAATCTGGCGCACGCTCAGGCCCAGCCGTTCGGCCGCCTGGCCAGGCCTGAGCCGTGCCTCGGTCACGGCCTGGATGACCTTGAACCGGTCAACTTCGCGCATCGTCATCGTGATCATCCCAGTCGCGTTCATCGCCGGCGCTCCATGAGGATGTCCGGCGCTCAATCTACCCAGAACCCGACATTTCTATTTGGGACCTACACCTAATGAAAAGTTGATAATTTATCTTATGTAAAATCATCAACGCAGTTCCACACCGGATGTCCAACCTCGCGTATATCCCCACATCGAGCAAACGCGGGAACCGCACCGATCTTAAACGGTTCCCGCGCGGTGACACACATCCCAAATCCTACGGCCGTTCCAGCGCCGCCATCGCCCTCACAATCACCAGCAACACCGAAAGACTCACCCCACTCGTCGCACGCAACTCGGCAAGCAGGCGCCCGTAGCGTTCGAGCGCGGCCTCGTGCTGCTCGCACCAGGCATCCACGAGCGCCTGCGCGTCGTCCGTGTCGGGGGCCTGGGCGAGCGCGTTCGTCGTGAGCGCGCGCTTGAGGCGCGCGACTTCCGCAAGCGCCGCCGCGCGCGCCATCGTGTCCCAATGCGTGGGCGTCGGCAAGGCCGCCGCGCGCTCGCCGATCCAGCCATAATTCAGGCGCATATCCAGCGCAAAATACGCCGCCGCCACATGCTCGAGCGGACGATCGCACGCCGCGGCCACATCTGCGATATCAAGCAGTGCGATGGAAATTTCTCCACTCGCCACGCGCACCGCCAACGCGCTTTCCACGCCGGCGTTCACAAGCGTGGCCTGACGCGCCGACAACGCTTCGAGATCGGCGGCAGGCAGCAGCGTCGGCAGTTGCGGCGCGAGCCGCTGCGCCGCGTCGCGGCAGCGCGCGAGCAGCGTGCCGCCCACGTCCACGGCGCCTGCCTGCAGATGCCGCAGGAACCAGAGCGCCGCGCGCTCGAGCAGCCGCGCGATGTCGACGAACATATGCGCCTGCACGTCGTCGGGCACGCGGTTGTCGAGCGCGTCGATGTCGCGCCACACGTCGTTGAGGTCGAACACGTCGCGCGCCATGATGCAGGCGCGCACGATGTCGCCGGGCTGCGCATCGGTTTCCTCCATCAGGCGATGCACGAACGCGCAGCCCACGCGGTTCACGAGCGCGTTGGTCAGGTGCGTCGCGAGGATTTCGCGGCGCAGCGGATGGCGCTGCATCGGCTCGCTGAAGCGCTGCTGCAGCGGCTTCGGAAAATAATCGATCAGCAAGTGGGCGACGAGCGGGTCTTCGGGCACGTCCGATTCAAGCAGCGCATCGTAGAGCCACATCTTGCTGTAGGCGAGCAGCACGGCGCGCTCGGGCGACGTGAGGCCGAGCTTCGCGCCCTGGCGCTCCGCGATTTCCTCGTCAGTGGGCAGGAATTCGATGGCGCGATTCAGGCGGCCCGCGCGTTCGAGCCAGCGCATGAGGCGCGTTTCGGCGTCGAGCAGTTCCGCGCTGTAGCGGCCCGCGATCGAGAGCGCCTGGGTCTGGTAGTAGTTGTCGCTCAGCACGAGCAAGCCGACTTCGTCCGTCATGTCGGCGAGCAGCGTATTGCGCTGCTTCATCGTCATCTCGCCATCGGCCACCACGAGGCCAAGCAGAATCTTGATGTTGACTTCGTGGTCCGAACAATCGACGCCGGCGGAATTGTCGATGGCATCGGTATTGATGCGTCCGCCGCGCTGCGCGAACTCGATGCGGCCAAACTGCGTGACACCAAGATTGCCGCCCTCGCCCACCACCTTGCAGCGCAGGTCGGCGCCGTTGACGCGCACGGCGTCGTTCGCCTTGTCGCCCACCTGCGCATGGGTCTCGTGCGCGGCCTTCACATAGGTGCCGATGCCGCCGTTATAGAGCAGATCGACCGGCGCGAGCAGGATCGCGCGGATCAATTCGCTCGGCGTAAGCGCGGATGCCTCGATGCCGAGCACGCTCTGCACAGCGGGCGAAAGCGGGATCGTCTTCACGGTGCGCGGGAACACGCCGCCGCCCGCCGATATGGCGGCGGGATCGTAGTCGGCCCAGCTCGAACGCTCGAGCGCGAAAAGCCGGCTGCGCTCCGCGAAGCTCGTCACCGGATCGGGGTTCGGATCGAGAAAGATATGCCGATGATCGAACGCGGCAACGAGCTTGATATGCGGCGAGAGCAGCATGCCGTTGCCGAACACGTCGCCCGACATGTCGCCGACGCCAACCACGGTGAAGTCGGTCGCCTGGGTATCGACGCCCATTTCGCGGAAGTGCCGCTTGACCGACTCCCAGGCGCCGCGCGCGGTAATCGCCATCTTCTTGTGGTCGTAGCCCACCGAGCCGCCCGAGGCGAACGCGTCGTCGAGCCAGAAGCCGTATTCGCGCGAGATTGCGTTCGCGTAGTCGGAGAAGGTTGCTGTGCCCTTGTCCGCGGCCACCACCAGATACGGGTCGTCGGGGTCGTGGCGCACCACGTCGGGCGGCGGCACGACTACGTTGTTCACGAGATTGTCGGTGAGGTCGAGCAGCCCGCGCAGGAAGGTCTGATAGCACGCCACGCCTTCGCGCATCCACGACTCGCGGTCGGTGGGCGGCGGCGGATTCTTCACCACGAAGCCGCCCTTCGAGCCCACCGGCACGATCACCACGTTCTTCACCATCTGCGCCTTCATGAGGCCGAGCACTTCGGTGCGGAAATCCTCGCGCCGGTCGGACCAGCGCAGGCCGCCGCGCGCGACGCGTCCGCCGCGCAAGTGCACGCCCTCCACGCGCGGCGAGTAGACCCAGATCTCGAACATCGGCTTGGGCTCGGGCAGCCCGGGCACTTTCGCCGGATTGAACTTGAACGATAGCGACGGGAGCGGCACGCCATCGGCATCGCGCCGGAAATAATTCGTGCGCTGCGTCGCGTTGATAACGCCGAGGAACTGCCGGAGAATGCGGTCTTCGTCGAGATTGGGCACCTGGTCGAGCGCGCTTTCTATCGCCTTGAGCGCGCGTTCCGTGCGGGCGTCGCGCCCTTCCCCGAGCTCGCCCACGGCGGGATCGAAGCGCATGATGAACAGCTCAACGAGCTGGCGCGCGATGGCCGGGTTGCCGGTGAGCGCGCGCTCGATATAGGCGTCGCTGAAGGTCGAGCCCACCTGGCGCAGATACTTCGCGTACGCGCGCAGAATGGTGACTTCGCGCGCGCTCAGATATGCGCGCAGCACGAGCCGGTTGAAGTTGTCGTTTTCGACACGCGTGGTCCACACGCCCTCGAACGCGTCTTCGAACAGGTCCTTCACGCGTTCGATATCGAACTCCGTGTCATCGGCGAGTTCGAGGCCGAAGTCGTGCACCCACGCGCTCTCGCAGCCCGGCGCCTCGATGACGTAAGGCCGCTCTTCGTCGACGCGCACGCCCAGATGCTCGAGCATCGGCAGGCTGCGCGACAACGCAATGGCCTCGCCCGTGCAGTAGACCTTGAAGCGGAACGCACGCGGCCCGGATTCGATGGGCCGATAGAGATTCATCGCGATGCGCTGCGTCCCCTGCACGCGCTCGATCAGCTCTATGTCGCGTACCGCCGTGCGCGCCGGATAATCGTCGCGATAGCCGGCGGGAAACGAGTCCGCGTAGCGATGCAGGAGCCGCGTGCCCTGCTCTTCGCCGAACGCGTCGAGCAAGGCGTCGGCCAGATCGTCCTGCCAGCGCCGCGTGACCTGCACGAGCCGCGCCTCCAGCTCGCGCGTATCGACATCGGGCATTGTGCCGGTTTTAGCATGGACAACGAAATGAATGCGCGCGAGCGCCGATTCCGAAAGCAGCGGCGTGAATTCCACCGATTCGCCGTTGAAGGCTTCTTTCAGCAGGTTCGCGATGCGCTGGCGCAGATCCGTGTTGTACTTGTCGCGCGAAACGTAGACGAGGCACGAGACGAAACGGCCAAAGCGGTCGCGCCGCACGAACAGACGCGTGCGCTGATGCTCCTGCAAGCGCAATACGCCCATGGCGATCTCGAAGAGATCGTTTTCGTCGGCCTGGAAAAGCTCGTCGCGCGGCCAGGTTTCGAGCACCGTCACGAGCGATTTGCCGAGATGTCCTTTGGGCAGGAAGCCCGCGCGCCGCACGATGTTCGCGCACTTGCGGCGCACGATCGGGATTTCCGAGCTCGAGACCATATAGGCCGTGGAGGTATAAAGCCCCACGAAGCGCCGCTCGCCGCAAACCTTGCCGTCCGGTCCCACGAGCTTGACGCCCACGTAGTCGAGATAGCCGGGACGATGCACGGTCGCGCGCGAATTCGCCTTGGTCAGGAAGATGGGCCACGCGCCCGTGATGATGTCCGTCGCCACGCTCGGCAGCGGCGTGATGTCGGGCGTATCGGGCGCGCGCAGCGACTCGCGCAGGATGCCGAGGCCCGAGCCCTCCACGCCGCGCAGCGCGAATCCGTCGTCGTGCTCGACGAGCGCGTAATCGCGCTGGCCGAGGAAGGTGAAATGATCGGCCACCATCCATTCGAGGAACGCGCGCGATTCCACGTCTTCGGCGCTGCTCTCGCGCGCCTTCATGGTCTTGATCGTGGCGCGCGCCACCTCGACGATCTTCGGCCAGTCTTCGACCGCCGCGCGCACGTCGCCGAGCACCTTGGCGAGCGCGCTGCGCAACGCTTCGAGTTTTGCTGCATCGCCACAGCGGTCGACTTCGAAATGAATGAACGAGGCGAGTTGCGACTGGCTATCGTCCGCGCCCGCCCCGCCCACATCCATGCGCACGATCGCGCCGTCCTGGCCGCGCCAGATGCGAAACACCGGGTGCATGACCGAATGCAGCGCGAGGCCGAGTTTGTTGACGGCCATGGAAACCGAATCGACGAGAAACGGCATGTCGTCGTTGACGATCTCGATCACGGTGTGGTCCGAATGCCAGCCGTGCTGCTCGAGGATCGGGTTGTAGACGCGCATGCGTTCGGCGCCGGGGACGAAGCGCTGCGCCGTCTGCCAGTGCGCCATGGCGGCGCCGTAGAGATCGGCGATGCTGCGGCTGCGCAGGTCCTCCGCATCGACAAAGTCGTAGTAGTGCCGGAGGAAGGGTTCGACGATCTGGAAGGTGGGCTCGGGTAATCGCGCTCGCGCGAATTCCACGACATCGGAGAGCAGATGGGTGACGAATTCCTCGTTTCTCACTTGCATGGCGGGCTCCTGGAGGGACGGCCATGGACTGCATCGGCGGGAGGTCCATTATGCACCGGGCAGATGTCGGAAAGGCGGCAGCGTGCACGCTATAACGCGCCTGCCAAGCGTGCCGCGTCGCAGCATTTGCGGACCCGCTAGAACCGGTCGATCATCCCGAACTGCACGCCCCGCACCGTCGCGCCCGGCCACGATGGCGTGAGGCCCGTGACGTTCACGCCGCGCAGCGTCATTTCTCCTTGTCCACGATTGCGCAGCCAGCCGGCGCTCGCGTAGAGCAGCACGCGCCGGGAGAGGTCGTACTCGCAAGCCGCGCTGAACTGGTCGGCGTTGTTGTCGCCGCCGGAGCGGTCGCGCATATAGGTGTAGCCCAGCGAGGCGCGAAAGCGCGCGCTCAGCGCATAGCGCGCGGAGACCGACACGCCGTCGTTGTGATAGCGCGGCGTGCCGCCGTCGCCATTGAAGAACGAAACAAAGCCCGTGACCGGGCCGTATACGTACGAAACGCCGCCGAGATTCGCGCGCAGCGCGCCGTTGCCGTGCGTCTGCTGGTGCGCGTACGAAATGCGGAACGGGCCGTTGCGGTATGCAAAGGTTTCGATGTTGCCAGCGAAGCCATTGCCGTCGCCATCGCTCGCATCGCGCAGCGAGGTCATGAGCGTCGTCGAGAAGCCGTGGAATTCGGGCGACAGATAGGTGATCGCGTTGCTTTCGTACGGCGTGATCTTCGAGAGATTGTCGAGCCCCGAGGCGATGGTGCCCGCGCCGAACGCGTCGAGTCCGCCCTTGAACGGGATGTAGATCGGCGAATACTGGCGGCCCACGCGCAGCGTGCCGTAAGGCGTGCCCATGCCGATCCACGCCTGGCGGTTGAAGATCGTATTGCTCACGGCGTACGTGCCGTCGGTCGAGCCGAAGCCGTTCTCGAGCTCGAACAGGATCTGCACGCCGTTGCCGATGTCTTCGGCACCACGCAGGCCCATGCGCGAACCGCGATACGCGCCCGAGTCCATGCGCGCGACGTAGCCCGCGCCCGGGTTGGTGACTTCGATGCTCGTGTCCAGTGCGCCGTAGAGCGTGACGGAGCTTTGGGCGTGCGCGTTCATCGCGTGCGTCGCCAGCACGACCATGGCGGCCGATACTGCCGACGCACGCGATGCGCTCAACGCACCTGATGCACTTAATGCACCGAGGCGCGCACGGATACGCACCAATACGCGCGCGTTACTGCGGCAGCGCGTAGGCAATCACGTAGTCGCCAAGCTTCGTGCCAAACGAGCCATGTCCGCCCGCTGCGATCACCACATACTGCCGCCCGTTGACCGAATAGCTCATCGGCGTGGCCTGGCCGCCTGCGGGCAGACGGGCGCGCCAGATTTCCTTGCCGGTGTTCACGTCGAATGCGCGGATGTAGTTGTCCGCCGTCGCGCCGATGAACGCCACACCGCCCGCCGTCACGATCGGGCCGCCCAGCATCGGCATGCCCATCTTGAACGGCAGCGGAATCGGCGAGCTGTCACGCACCGTGCCAATGCGCTTCTTCCAGATGATCTGGTTGGTCTTCAAGTCGATCGCGGCCATGTAGCCCCATGCCGGCTGCTTGCACGGTAGGCCGAGCGGCGAGAGGAACGGGTTGATCGTCACGCCATAGGGCACGCCGTATTGCGGCTGGATGCCCGACTCCGTGCCGCTGCCCTTGGCGCCCGGCTCCGGCTCCAGCGGATTGCCGGGGCCGCGCGGAATCAGCTTCGAGACGAACGGCAGCGCGATCGGATTGGCGATGGCGATCTGGCGATCGGTGTCGACGGCAATGCCGCCCCACTCGAACATGCCGAGGTTGCCCGGGAACACGAGCGTGCCCTGCAGCGAAGGCGGCGTGAAGGTGCCTTCGTAGTGCAGCTTGTGGAACATCACGCGGCACACGAGCTGGTCGTACATCGTGGCGCCCCACATGTCGGCGTCGGTGAGCGGCTTCTTCGGGCGGAACGTGAGGTCGGAGAACGGCTGCGTCGGCGAGACGTGGTCGCCAGGCGCCGCGCCTTGCGGCACCGGCAGTTCGGGCGCGGGCACGACGGGCGTGCCGGTGCGGCGGTCGAGCACGAACAGATTGCCGGTCTTCGCAGGGGCATACACGACCGGCACGGTCTTGCCGTCCTTGTCGGTGATGTCGGCGAGCGTGGGCTGCGAAGGCATGTCCATGTCCCACAGGTCGTGGTGCGCGGTCTGGTAGAACCAGGCGAGCTTGCCCGTGGAGGCGTGCAGCGCGAGGAGGCCGCTCGCGTAGCGCTCCATGAGCGGCGTGCGGTCGCCGCCCCAGATGTCCGGCGTCTTCACGCCCATCGGCAGATAGACGATGTCGAGCTTCGCGTCGTAGGCGGCGGGCGCCCACGAGTTGGGCGAATTCCACGTGTAGTGCTCGCCCGGACCTGGGATCTTGTTCGGATCTTCGGCGCCCGTATCGAAGGCCCAGAGCAGTTCGCCCGTGCGCACGTCGAAGCCGCGGATCACGCCCGAGGGCTCGCGATTCGAGAAGTTGTCCTCGACCGCGCCCGCCACGACGATCACCTTGCTCGTGACGACCGGCGGCGAGGTGGGCTCGTACATGCCCGGCGTGGTGACGGGCATGGCGTGCTGCAGGTCGAGATCGCCATTGTTGCCGAAGCCCGCGCAGCGCTCGCCCGTGGTCGCGTCGAGTGCGTAGAGGTGGCCGTCGTTCACGGGCAGCAGGATGCGGCGCGTGCAGGTGCCGTTCGCCGATGCCGTGGTTGTGGCCGCGGCGGCCGGCGTTGCCGAGGCGGCATCGCTCGCGGGCGTGGCGGCTTGTGTGGAAGAAGCCTCGGCGTCGCTGGCGGAAGCGGCGGCTTGCGTCGACGATGCTGCGGCTGCATCGCTGGCGGCAGCGGCCGCATTCGCAGAGAGATCGACGTACGACACGCCACGGCAGGTCACGTGCTGGAACGACGGATCGGCCTGCAGCTGCGGATCGAACTTCCACTTGAGCTCGCCCGTCTGCGCGTCGAGCGCGAAGAGCTTCTGATGCGGCGAGCACAGATAGAGCAGATTGCCGATCTTGAGCGGCGTGACTTCATTGGTGATCTCGACCGGATCGTTCGGGCCTTTCATGTCGCCCGTGCGGAAGGTCCAGGCCACCTGCAGGTTCTTCACGTTTTCCGGCGTGATCTGCTGCAGCGGCGAGTAGCGCGTGCCTTCCTGCGTGCGTCCGTACGCGGGCCAATCGGAAGGATCGATGCCGTCGGGATTCGCGGCAGGCGTCGTGCCCGCCGATGCGCCGAACGTGCCGTTCACCGTCTGCGGATCGTTGTAGCACGCGTAGACCAGCACGCCCGCCCAGATCACGAGCGCGCCCACCAGCGCGCTCACGCCGGCTTTCTTCGCGCCTTCGAGGCGCCAGCTCACGAGCAGCAGCAGCCACACGCCGAAGATGACGAGCACGCCGGAGCGCGGCGCGAGCGCCCAGAAGTCGGGCCCCGACTCCCAGAGCGACCAGATCGCCGTGCCCACCAGCACGAGCGCATAGAGCACGAGCGCCGAGGGACTGCGCCGGTACAGCAGCCACGTCACGCCGAGCAGCACGACGCCGGTCACGACGTAATACGCCGAGCCGCCGAGCGAGAGCAGCCAGGCGCCGCCGATCAGCAGATAGAGCGCGGTGAGCGCGATGAAAACGAGCGTGATGCCGCCGATGAATCCCGGCGATGTCGACGATGCCGATTGTCTGGACATAATGATTTCAACCTTCGTTTGAAGACGCCGCTTGTCAAAACACGTCAGAACACGTGCATCATGCCGATGTACGCCCCAGTCTGCGATTCGCCGGCCATCGGGCTCGTTGGCGAGCTCGAATCGCGCGGCGTGGCGAACACCGAGAAAGTGCCGTTCTTGCTGTTGTTCACATACGCCACCGTGCCGTAGAGGAACGTGCGCGTGCTCAGGTTGTAGGTGGTGCCGAGCGCATAGAGCATGGCGTGGCTCGACGGATCGTGCGAGACATCGCCGCCGCCCTCGCCCACATGGATGTAAAAGCCTGCGGCGGTCATGGCCCAGCGCGGCGTGGCCTGATAAGTCGCGCCGAGCCAGTAGTGGTCGGCGCTATCGGCCACGCCCACCGGCGAATCGGGCGCCGCATAGTGCGTGTATGCGGCCTGGATCTTGAACTTCTGCACGCGCAGATTGCCGCCCACGAAATACTCGCGCGAGGCGGTGAAGATGTTGGAGAGGCGGCCGTTCTGATCGCGCAGCTCGTCGTAGATGCCGCGCACGTCGAATAACGACGAGTGATACGAGAGCATGATGCCGTCCGAGCGGCCGAACTCGCCCGGCGCCCCGCTATTCCAGGCGCCCGGCTGATTGCCCAAAGCATACTGCCCCTGCACGTCGAAGCCGTGCCAGACGGGGCTGTGATACTCGACGTTATTGCTGGTCTGCTGCCAGTTGCGCCCGCGCACGAGCGAAGCCGACGACACCGCCTGCTGCACGAACGGATCGAATTCCCACACGCCGTCACTGTCGATGAAGAGATTGCGGCCTGCCTGCAGTTGGCCCCATGTCTCGTTCTTCAGGCCGACATAAGCGCGGCGCGAAAAGAGGCGCCCACCGCCCGTGGTGCCGTTCATGATCTGCAGCGCGGTTTCGAGGTCGAACAGCGCGCTGGTGCCGCCGCCCAGGTCCTCGGTACCCTTGAGGCCGAACATGCTGGTGCCCCAGTCGCCGCCTTCGGCGCTCCAGCGGCTCGAACTGCCGCCCGTGCCGTTGGCGATATGGTTCAGGTATTCAATGCCGCCATCGACGCGACCGTACAGCGTCACGCTCGACTGTGCCGAGGCAGCCGTGCTGGCTGCGAGCAGGACGCATGCGCCCAGTTGTTTCTTCACGTCAGCTCCCAGGTGGATTGTTCTTTCGTTATCCGTGCCGTGCGGGCCTTACGGTCCTGCCTGAGGCCAGGTCACGGGGCGATTCATCCAGTACCGCTGGGTATGCTCCACGCAGCGCCCGGCGGCAACGCATCGTCCGATGCGCGCCGGGCCAGGCACACTGCGTCTGGAAAATATAGCGCGTCATCGAGAATAGTGCTTTGTGGCTGGTTGCAACGAGGCCGGACTCTATCAGCCCGATATGAGAATTGCAGCGAACATGACAGCGTGAACGATGCATGACGCGCGGTCGCGCCCACCTTTTTATTTCATTGTGCTTACATTGTTTGTGGCGACCTCGCTGGCAGAGCGTGGTCATGCGTTTGGCGTTAGTCGGCGCAAATTCACGTCGCGCCAATGCGCGCACATTCGCCGCGAGTGCCGACACCACAAGCTAAAATCGGCGTTTCCCCACCCTTCGCCCTGCCATGCCGACCGCACTGCTTGTCATCGATTTCCAGCAAGGACTCGTGTCTGTCGACCCACTGCCCGGCAACGCGGTCATGGTCACCGCCAACATCAATACTCTGACGCAACGCGCCCGCGAAGCGGGTGCACCCGTTGTCTTCATCCAGCACGAAGACAGCGAACTCGTGCGCGGCGAAGAGGCGTGGGAGATAGCGCAAACTTTGCAAGTGGCGCCTCAGGACTACAAGGTCGGCAAGCGCACGCCCGACTCCTTTCTGAACACGGAGTTGGGACAGATACTGGAGCAGCACGGTGTGAAGCATGTGGTCGTCTGCGGTTATGCAAGCGAGTTTTGCGTCGACACGACAGTGCGCCGTGCGGCGGCCAATGGTTACAGCGTCACGCTCGCCACCGACGCGCACACGACCCACGACAAGCCTCACGCCACAGCGGCCACGATTCGCGAGCATCACAATCAGACGCTCTCGAATATCCGCAGCTTCGGCCCGCGGATTGCCGCCGTGCGCACCGAAGCCATCGCATTCGGTGCATAAGCACAGATCGTTCCCGGAGGAACAGCGCGACCTGCTTCTTTTGCCTGCGTTCAGCAAGCACTCAACGGAAACGCTCTATCGCGCGTTGCGCTGATCGTCCGTGGAGTCCGCGCGCGTGGGGGCATGTTTCGTGCCTTCGCGCGTATGGAACACGGGCAGGCGCCAGCCAAAGTACAACGCCGCCAGGCGCAGCGTCACGCAAGCCACGGTCGCGAGCCATGGCGTCCAGAACGAGGACCACTCCATCGCGGTGAGTCCCACCTGCAACGCCGCGCCCAGCAACGCCGCCGACGCATAGATTTCACGTTCGAGAATCGCGGGCACGCGCGAAAGCAGGATGTCGCGCAGTACGCCGCCGCCCACCGCGCTCACCATGCCGAGCAGGATCGCCGTCTCTGCGCTGTTGGTCCAGATCCACGCCTTTTGCGCGCCGGCCACCGCGAACAGCCCGAGGCCGATCGCATCGAAGAACAGCACAGGATGGCGCAGCCGACGCACCTGCGGATAGGCGGCGATGGTGAGCGCCGCCGCGACCAGCGACACCGCCAGATACGCCCAGTTCGAAAGCCCCGCGGGCGGGATCGCACCAATGCTGACATCGCGCACGATGCCGCCGCCGCACGCCACCATGAAAGTCACCACGATGATGCCGAACAGGTCGAGCCGCCGCTGGCGGGCGGCCACGGCGCCCGAGATCGCGAACGCAAAGGTCCCGACGAGATCGAGAACGGTGTACGCCGTATGGACATTCATATGCGCGCTCACGTGCGCGCCTAGTGCTGCACTCACGCTGCCTCGCTTTCCTGTCCGGTTTTGCGTTGTTTACCCTCGGAGCCAGGCCACGCGAGCGCTGCGCGCAGCGTCGGTTCGAGCAGATGAGACATAGGGGACTCCTTGTGGCTGACGTCGGGCATTACGGCGGGAAATGATGGGTTGGGAACGGAGTTTGCATGGCGCGCCTGCGCCCACTCGTGGGAAGCCGTCATGTCAGGTCGCACCTGTGGCGCTTTCCAGCAGACTATCCGAAAGTTTTTCCAGCAGGCGGTCGAGCGCCTTGCGCTCGCCGAGCGTGAGCGCAGCCGAGAGGTCGGCTTCGAGCGCGGCCCCCACTTTCGCCGACGCCCGCGCCACCTTGACGCCTTCGGGCGTGCCGCTCAGCGCGATGCTGCGGCCGTCTTGTGCATGCGTGCCGCGGCCGATCAGCCCGCGCGCCTCCAGTTCGGCCAGCGTCTTCGAAAGCAGGGTTTTTTCGATCAAGGCGCGCTGCGAGACGGCTTTCGGCGTGATGCCGGTCTCGGCGCAAACGAGGCGCAGCACGCGCAGCGCACGCACGTCGAGGCCCCAGCGCTCGCGGTAAACGGCGTTGGCGCGCTCGCTCAGGAGCGCGCTCGCGAGATCGAGCCTGAAGGTGAGAAATCCAGAACAGAGGCTGGTGGACAAGCGCGCACTCCTATGGCGTGCGCCGGCAGGGCCGGCGGCGCATGGGAGTATAGTCACTTAGTTGAAAATTTCAACTATTTGCGCGAGGGCTGACGATGCCCTGCCTCGTGCGTCGTTCAGGCCGCCATGGCCAGTGCGTTGGGGGTGAACTTCTCGTAGTGGAAGCTGTTCGGCTTCACGCCGTCGTCGAAATACTTGCGCACGGCGTCGACCATCGGCGGCGGCCCGCACAGGTACACGTCGACATCGCCTTCGTTCAGCGCATCGGCCGGGATGTGCTGCGTCACCCAGCCCTTGCGCGGATGATTCGATTCCGCTTCGGCCACTACGGTCGCAAAGCTGAAGTTCGGCAGCTTCGCCGTATACGCCTCGATCGCTTCCACCTGCACGAGATCGAGATCGCGCGTCACGCCATAGATCAGATGCACCTTCTGCTGCGAATTCGTGCTCGCCAGCACCTCGAGCATCGAGAGGAACGGCGCGAGCCCCGTTCCGCCGGCCAGA